>JAKMFY010000130.1 GCA_022425185.1 Candidatus Poseidoniaceae archaeon
GATCACCGTCTCGTCCGCCGCTGTAGCCACCTCTTCGGTCGCCTCCACGTCCTCCACGATCGTTTCTGTAACCGCCACCACGGGAATCTCCTCCACGAGAGTTTCCTCCAGGTCGAGGCTTTCCACATTGGTTGCATTCGGTTCTGAAAGAGAAATTGTCATTCTTACATGAAGGACAAATCCAATCATTTCGATTGTGTTGTTCTTGATTTCGAGTTCTTCGATCGTCACGTCCTCTTCCACCACGGTCGTTTCTGAAAGACCTGCCACGTTCCTGAACGTTGCCTCGCTTTGATTTTCCACAACTGTTACATTCAGTTCTGAAAGCAAAATTATCGTTTCCACAAGATGCACAAAGCCAATCACTTCGTTCTTGGTTATTTCCTCCACGGGAATTGTTATCTCTTCGATCGAACGAACGCTCTCGATCTCGTCTAGGACGCTCTTCTCTGAATTCTCGACGAGGAGGGCGGTCTTCACGTTCCTTCTTTGCTCGTACAGTTACAGTCGAGCCAATGAATTGGTTATTCTCTTGTTTACGGTCCAAGTGAGCAACATGAACGAGAGGGGACTCGGTTGAGCCAAGAACAGCATCGACCTTTCCGATGTAGTGTCCATCTTCCTCACGAACAATAATCGAGCCCAATGCAGGCGAAGATCCACTGAATGTTACCAGTAGACCTAATTCATGACTTGCGCGGTCAACTACACCTCTAAACATGGCTCTCAACTCCAACGTGGCGACACACTATGTTTCATACTGTTGGTCAGACTTTGCGTCGAGATACCCATCCTGCGGCTACTAAACCAATGAGCAGTGTTGCGATTAATCCCGGAGCAGGGAGAATTCCTGAACTTTCCTCGTCATCATCTTCCGAATCTTCATTTCCGGTGTTATCAACAGCACCAGCGTTTGGATCAACAACTTGGATAGTGAGTGTTGTTGTATCTCCAGACTCATCAGTGGCCTTCACATTCACAGTATATGGTGACTGTACATCATTTTGAATGCAATTGGCGATTGATACTTGAATCTCCCAAGCGAGGTTTTGTCGATCGAAATTCGTTGTTTGTCCATTACAGATCTCGAGGGTAAGAGTCACATCTTGTCCATCAGGATCAATGACGTTTCCAGTGAGTTTGAACTTCAATCCATCGAGTTGCCATTCTGCTTCTTGACCTTGTAGATTCGTTTCAATCGAAATTGTTGGAGGTGTGTTTTCCTTTTCAAGGTCGAAGTCCATCACAAAGGTGTAATCTAACATTCCTTGTGCAGTTGCTGTTCCCATAACCATAACTTCGCCTGGACTAATTCCATTGAGAGATAATTCCATGACCGACCCTTGATCATTAACAACTTCTGTGCTTGAAGGGCCCATGTTTGGATCCTGATGCGCATGTGCAGTTACTGTCAAAGTAGAGACAAGGCCGGTTGAGCTAGGCGAGAAGGTAATTGTATCGCCCTGAGCGGATAGCACTCCTGTTGCAGTTAGAACTCTTCCAAAAGTATAGTTTCGGTGTTCGGATGTCTCTGCTCCATATGCATCGACTCCGGCGCATTGAGCAGAGGCTGATTCTCCACCTGCTGTAACGAATAAGGAAGCATCCTGGTCCATTCGGACAGACCATCCATCGTATTGGTCAAGTGCACTGAAATTACATTGTAGATTCCACCCACTTTCATCAATAACCCATGTGCCAGTATCAGTTGAAGCAAGTTCTTCGCCATTGGTGACACCCAACGGAATGATGGTACCTTCAGGAGGTGCGAGTGAAGACCAAACAGGTACTTCATTCGTGAACGGGGCCTGTGTTGTGAAATCGATAAACAAGTTTCGTACCATTGGGAAAGAGCCGAGAGGGTAATCTACATCGGCTACCACTCGTAATCGTCCGTCTGGCAGGAATTCACTGATTGGGGTTTCCAGTTCTTCTTGCAAGACGCCATCGTCATAGAATCCTAAATCTGCGACTCTAAGTCCTTGTTCGACAGGGAAAGTAAGAACAAGGCGAGCATCAGTAATATTTGTCACATTCATAGCCAAGGTGAAATTAGAACTCCCTTGGTTTGGAAGTTGATCAAATCGTACATTATGATTTTCGCTTGCATCGGTGAGTAGGAGTATTTCTAGGTCATCAGTTACTGTGACAGGGACTTCCTTACACCCATCTCCAGAGAGAACACTGCTACAGTCACGTTCTTGAGGGTGGTCTTCAGGAACTAGATTAACCTCGTCAAGAGCAATTCCATCTTCAACAAATTCGAGATCATTCCAGTCGACGCTTCCTCGGTGAGAGATACCTTCGCGGATTCCAAGACGAGTTTCCATGTCGGCAATGCACTTGGGGCCAATGGAACGAACTGCTTCCCTCTCATCAGTTGACATCCAGTCATCATCACCGCCAGGAACTCCTTCAAACAATCCATCGAGATTGTCACGAACAACAGCAGATTTACTTCCATTTACCCATGCTTGCGCATCCATGGCACCAGTCGCCCAGTCATCATTGATGTCGAGGTTGAAGAGTGCAAAGTCATATTCAAAGAGGTCTTCAAAAGTATAGCCACTGCAATCAACATCAAGGGTTCCTTGTCGCCCAGACGTGGCTTGTGTTTGGTCCTCATTTTCCAATGTCGAAGTCTCTATTGAAGGCGTGAGAATTGAGAGCAATAGCATCACGAGTACGGGAATCATGACAAGACGAGCACGACTATATTCATGAAGTCTTGGTTAGAATACATCACGGTACAAGGCGTTTGATACGCCGAGTGAACCATAATAATGGTAATAATGTCCATGCTAATGCTGCCAGAACTGCTCCAGTAGGGGAAACGCCTCTGTTGACATCATTCAGACGAGTTTCAAGTAAATGGTGGTAGACTCCATTAGGGGACAGTAGATCAAGGCGCCCTTCGAAAACAGAATAGGAAGCATCCTTCGATTCACCAACAGCAACGCCATTGAGAGCAGCAATGAGGGTGGTAAACAAGACCCATAACAGGGTGAAAAGGAACCAAAGTCCAATCGAAAATGCAATCGCAGAACCTTGTTCTTTGGCTAAACTTGATGCAAGCAAAGCAAAGATTGTGTACCATAGAAGTACGAGCCAGGCTGCCAAAACAAACACAATGGAATCACTGGCAGATATCCACATATCACTACGATAACCAACGAGCCACATCGAAATAAGCATGAGGACAGTAACAGGTAATGCAATGCTTGCCCAGTTTCCAATAACGAGAATCATCGATTGTCTCCATCGAGGCATTGGTTGAGAAAGCCGTAATTCGAGAACTCCGCTTTGTCTGTCCTTGCTAATTCCATCGTGAGCCAATAAGACCGCAGCCATAGTTCCTGCAAATACAATCCCAATACTTGCTAAGAACATCGTCTCTGCAGCAGTCTCAGGAACTTGATCTGCTGGCAATTGTATGTTGGGATCTGAGAAACCCCATGCCATGCCAGGAATAAAAAGGACTAGTATAGGTAGCATAATCACCATTCGTGTCGATAGGACGCGCCTACGAAACACACTTATGGCCAGTTTCCACATTCGAGATGAAGGTGTCATTCTTCTTCCTCCTGTAATTTACGCATGGGTATCCAAGCACTGCTTTCAACATCCATGCCTATAGTTTGTCGATCAAGTCCAGTCGCAGCACAAAGTAACTCGATTAATGATGGCTGGATTTCTCTCCATGTGATGACGCCTATTCCTGATTTTACGATGTCTTTTAGCAAGTTTTTTCGAACAGATTGTAAGATCATGTGGTGATTTATATCGGTTGAGGAATGTTCCAATATTTCGAGACCATGCATGAGTTTCTTCGGCAATTCTGAGTCTAGGCATACCTCAGTGAGTTGTTCAAAGCCTAATTTTTCTTGAATTGAATCGGTTGTTCCATGAGCGACTAATTGACCACGATGAAGTAAAGCGAGCGTGTCAATGAGTTGATCCAATTCAAATAAATGATGACTTGATATGACAATAGCAATTCCTTTTCGGGCGAGCGATTGGAGTAGACGCTTGAATGCATCAATTGCAACTGGATCCATTCCATTGAAAGGTTCATCGAGAACGAGAACATCTGGTGTTCCAAGCAAAGCAATGCCAAGGGAAAGGCGTTGCCTCATTCCTTGACTGAGTGAATCCAGCGGTGATGATGCTCTATTCTTTAATCCAATAACGGTAAGAATCTCCAAAGCAGATTCTTTCGAACAACCTCGGAGCAAAGCAAACTCAACAAGCGTTTGTTCAACTGATTCATGTCCAGACCAGCGTACATGTTCTGGCATAAATCCAACACGCCCTCGCAATTCTAGGCTGGATAGAATCGTCCCATTGGCACTTACATATCCTGATTCAATAGGCAAGACCCCACTCATCATTCGAAGAAGAGTAGTTTTCCCCGCACCATTTGTTCCTACAAGACCAACGATTTGGCCACGTTGTAAGGTGAGATCGATTTCAGCAATTCCTGCGCCGTGTGCTTTTTTGAAAGGATTGAACCATTTTGGAGCCGGTACTTTATGACGAAACTTTACGGATGAAAATTTCATCACGTCCCTGTCTGCCATGATACGGCTCTCTCGTCACCCCACTCAAATGCTTTGTTTTTCCATTGATGTTGCAAAATACATATCATGGAGAGTGTAAATATCTGTTTATGGGATTAGCTTCTAGCATTGCTGGCTTCTTCCTCATTTTTTTGTCTGTACCGCTTAGTTACGGACTTCATCGGTGGAGGAAAGGAGAGAATGCAGAAACCTTTGATCAATTTCTCGGTTCGAAAACCTCCTCTTTCGTCATCATAGGTCTCACTTCTTTGTGGTTAGTCCCATACGGTCTGTTTGTACTTCTGCCAATTATCTTCATATTGTCCGTAGTTAGCCCAGCCGGGCGAATTGATTGGAAAGAATATCGAAATGAACGATTTATTGCAGTATTCATCGTCTTCTTAATGCTTGGATTATCAGGATTGATGCCCTGCGATGAACCACGTTCGCCAGAGGAATGGGGTGAACCATTTGCAAAAGAGAATCCATATGCTCCAGCATGGCCTGCTAGTGAACAATTTACTTGGATTCTTGTTGACGATTTAGACCCTTCAAATTTTGAAGTTGTTCAAAGTTTACGTATTCGTACGCCTCATCAGTTCAGTACGTTCAGTCAAGTAGAGTCTTCCATAGCAATCTCTTCATTTTTCGGTCTAGAAAATGAACGAATGCGACAAGCCATTGATATCGTGGACGAGCGAGTTACATTCATTCGAATCGACAGTGATGAATTCAAACTTGAGCAGAGAGGTGATGCTCAAGAGCATACATTCCGTCCCTCCTCAGGAGATGTCAAGATGAATGTCTGGGTGTATGACTGTCTCGCAACATCAGGTACAAATTCGGACGGAACAAAAATTGGAGAGGTCGTTATCGCTGGAGAGGCCGGATGGGGAGGCGTGTTGGATTTGATTGTCATTGTTCGTCCTTTTTTCCATGATGCATTACCCTCCGATCCATTCGCAGAAGCACTTGTTTCGACATGGCTTGACTCATAAGTTTAGGGTATACGAAACCTTATGTATATCACATTTTTAGGGGGGCCGAAAACGGAGGCCCCCTGCATGCGAACCAACACAAAAATACCACTCATGCTTGCCTTTCTGATCATCATTGCCTCTGTTTCCGGTTGTATCGGCAACGAAGATAATGATGAAAAAGAAACATTGATTATCGCTTTCAACTTGAAAGATGATTACACAAATGTTGACGAAAACCCACAACGATTTGCTGATTACTTGGCATATACTCTTGACATGAATGTCGAATTGTATCCAATCGATTCTGAAGGGACAACTCTTCAAGCACTACGATTTGGAAACGCTGATATTGCATTCATGGACGGAGCTGCCGCCTGGATTGGATGGCAACAATACGGTCTTGACGCATTAGCTGCCGACCAAAAATCAGACGGGCGTACTTATTATGATGCACATGCAGTTGTCCTGAAGGATTCTGAAATGGCCAATGCAAGCCTTGATAGCGATGATTCAACAGATCCTTTCTCACTGCTTGCAGGGAAGACATCATGTCATACCGGCTGGCTGAAATCTGCTGGAATGCTACTACCTATGGGATATCTTATCGGCAATGGATACGCAGATGTCATTGGTGATACAGACGATATCGAATCGGTACGATCAACAATTCTAAACTATTTCAGCGAGGATTCGAGTATCCCTGATTCAGGGACACCTTACTACTCCTACTCTGGAGCGCTACGCTGCCTTTCTGAAGGTGTCGGAGATGTTGCCTTCCTAAAGGATTCGACAGTGGCATCCTACTGTGAAAATGTAGATGCACTGGAAAATGAAGATTGGTGTCTTGATGAAGAAGAGTATGTTCTACTCCCATCTTATGGTTCAGCGCCATCTCATCCAGTCATGTACAATCCAGAACTTCTTGACAGCGAAAAAGTGACCTTGATCCAAGATGCCTTGATCGCAATGAAAAACTCAACAGAGGGAATTTCAATTCTCACCTCTGTCCTTAACACTCCTTCCATTGTCAAAACGACTGCAGCAGATCATATGTCCTCATATGGTGCTCTTGTTCAAGACGTTCCTGGAATAGAGTCCTACTTTGGCGATAAATACGGTATAACGGATACAGCATAGGAGGGAGTCCAATGTCAACACAACAACCTGTTCTAGAGTTGAAAAACTTAGACATTGGTTACAATGACGCATTAGTCAATAACGTCATTGCCCGAGTCCTCCCTGGTGAAATCATCGCTGTGCTCGGCCCTTCCGGAATAGGTAAGACGACACTGATCCGAACAATTGCAGGACTTGTTGAACCAATTAAGGGGGAAGTAATACTCCACACCAAGAAGAAAGGTGGATTGGGTTACATTCCTCAACGACTCGGTTTGGTTCGACATGCAAGTGTGCGACACAATGTCTCTCTTGGAGCAAAGGCAAGTATTTCTCTTTCAAAAACCATGTTTGAGGAACGCAGAAATCGAGTTGATGAAGCGGTTAAAGCCCTTGGTATTGAAGACAAATTGAAGGAGCCTGTCCGCCGACTTTCAGGAGGGCAACTTCGACGTGTAGCTACTGCTCGAGCACTTGCTCAACGGCCACAACTTCTTCTTGCTGATGAGTTTCTCAGCGAACTTGACCATCAAAACGTTGAGATTGTTATCGAAGCAGTGCAACAATTGCTCGAAGACGGAACCTCAATAATCATGGTCGAACATCACGAAGAGAACGTTCGACTATTTGCCACGCGAATTTGGGTAATCAAAGACAATCAGTTGCATGATTTCTCATTGGAAGAATGGATGGATTTGGATGAGGCAAGCTGGCTGAAGCAATATGTGGAGGAAGAAGAATGAGGGGTGGCTGGATTTTTGCAGTCTTTTCTCTGCTCTTTCTTGCATGGATTGTCCTCAATGATCTCGTAGATGACTGGGGGAGACTCGGGGGAGGAATGGAGAATCTCGTCATCTTCGTTGAAGATAGCATGTGGCCTCCAAATTGGTCTGTTTTAGAAGCACAATCCTATCCTGTTTGTGAGAATGATATTGAATTATTCTGTTCAGTCGGTTATCTTGGAATGATGGAGACGATCAAAATTGCCTTTGTTTCTACGATGCTGGGTTTCATTGGAGCCCTCTGTCTTTCATCTCTAGCCGCCAGAAATCTTGTCCCCCTCTATGTAGCGCTTCCTTTCAGATTCATCTTAGCAGCAACAAGAAGTCTACCGTCCCTTATTTGGGCGATTCTCTTTGTTATTATCATTGGACTTGGTCCATTAGCAGGTGTTCTTGCAATGACCTTTTACACTGTAGGATATCTTGGAAAGTTACAGTATGAAGCCTTCGAAGGTATGCCTAGTGATTGTTTGGAAGTGAGTCGTGCGATGGGACTTTCGCATCCAAGTACTGTTCTTTCAGTAGTGATTCCAGAAACTGGAAACCACCTCTTGAGTCAGTTAATGTTCATGTTTGAATACAATGTTCGACACGGAACAGTCATTGGAATTGTAGGTGCAGGTGGTATTGGATATTACATCTCGACGTATTTGAAAATCTTACAGTATGACAAGGTTCTTGCTCTCTTGATCATCATCTTCCTTGTTGTCGTCGTCATCGACTTACTCTCTCTTATGATTCGCTCTTTTGTTACTGACGAAGGAGATGTCCGCCGTCCAACATGGTTGAAAGGTATGATCAAATTGTGGAAGAAGCGAGGAGCTTCAAGCGATGTTGAGTGATTCAATCCGCAGCGATGTGCAATGCACCATTCTTGTAAAAGATTTGAATGCGACTAGGGACTTTGCGAGAAAGAGAGGCTACTGCCTCGTAAATCGTATCTTCATCCACTTTGAATGCTTTAGCAGCTTTTGCAGTAGACCACGGTTCAATGTGGAAATCAGATTGAACCAACCATGTCAAGAGGCCCGCTTCGAATTCATCCAAATCGTTGGTCTGGTCATCTGCCATGTACAGAGCATAAACTTCCAACATATGAGGAAATCGGCCTTAGCCTAAGAGAACCATTCTACGACAGCACTCTTCTGCGTCGATATCTCCGTCAAGCAGAGTATTGAGTGCTTTTGTGAATGGAATACTAATTGATTGATCTATCGCTCTATCTCTGAACATACGAGCAGCACGAACGCCTTCTGCAACCATTGTCATTTCTTCAAGCGCTTTTTCAAGGGACAACCCGGTTCCAAGTTTTTCGCCCATTGACCTGTTTCTGCCAAATGGAGATGTTGATGTCACGTACATGTCTCCAAGACCAGCCGGTCCAAATGCAACCTCTGCCTTTGCCCCTAGGAGTGGGAGAAGGATGCATCCTTCTTTGAAACCAGCACTGAAAATGGCAGCCTTGAGGTTGTCACCACCGAGTGTACCTGTTGTCTTCAATCCATCAACCAGTCCACAAGCAAGTGCGACGACATTCTTGAATGCCCCCCAAAGTTCTGCACCTTCTGGATCTGATGCAGCATGAAGAAGAAGTGTTGGAGTAGAGAGCGTTTCTGCTAATCGTTTTGCAACTGAAACATCTTCTGACGCTACAAGGGCCGTAGTCATGACACCACTTGCAGCTTCTGGAGCAATGGTCGGTCCAGTGAGCACTGCAAGAGGATTTGAACAACCGGCTTCACGAAGCGATTCATGTATTGCTTCAGAGATCAGTCGCTTACCCGGAGCAAGTCCTTTTGCTAGGTCTAGAAGAACATGTCCTGGTCTTAGATGTGGTATGACGTCAGTAACAACGTTGAGAATAACAGAAGATGGTATTGCAAGGACGACAATTTCAACCCCTTCCATTGCTTCTTCGAGGTGCATAGTGACATCTAAACCTTCGACTGACTGGTCAGGTAGATATTTTCGATTAACACCATCCATCATAATGGATTCATAGACTTCTTGTTCGATTGTCCAGCCTTTCACATTATGACCTTCAAGTAGCCAAAGCCTTGCAATTGCTGTTCCCCAATTACCCAATCCTAAAACTGCGATATGTGCCATGAGTTTAATCGTCGTTATCCTTGCACTTATGTGCATTGCCTACGATATGATGTCGAAGAATTGGTTTCCTTAGGGTAAGGATGCCACCGAATCAGAATAAATCGTCATCATCGTCTTCTTCAAAAGAGAACTCTTCTGCTTTTGCATCCTTTTTCTTTGATGCAGCCTTCGTAGCCTTCTTTTCTGACTTTTTCTCTTCCTTTACAGGTTCAACAACTGGTTCTGATGCCACTGATTCCGATGCCCCACCTTGACGCAGTTGCGCCATTTCCTCTTCCTTACGTTGAATATCTTCAACAGAGGTTCCAGTTTGAGCAGCAAGTGCCCTTCGTCGATCTTCTCGTGCTTTTCGTTCCAGTTGCCTGTGCTTTGCTTTGTCGATATTCTGTAGCATGTACATAGCATCGTGTTCAAGAAGTGGCGAATCAGAGATGAGGGTGATGTCTAACCATCCTCCATCTTCAACAATGAATTCAGCGAGTGGTTCAAAGTTGAGATCTGATTTCTTGATTTGCGTGTAGTGCATAGCATTTCCAGTTCTGTGTTCGACTCCAGAAAAGTGGCAATAGAATTCCTTTGTACCGATGGATTCACGAACCATATCAAACAATTCACCGTAATCTTCTGAGGTCTTCATTCGACCATGACCGCGGGCGTGAATGTGTGCGATGTTGAGGACAGGGATTGTTCCTTCAACGTGGTTGACCACTTCGAGAACTTCTTCGAGACTTCCCCACAATTCTTGTCGTCCTGATGTTTCAACACCAATTTTTGACGGAGTGCCCTCTTTTATCCATGGGAATACAGGGAATTCGTCTTCATCATCATGCCAGATATCATGAACTCGTTGTACGACGCTCGAGAAGATGTTTGCAACCTGTTCATTGGCAGCAGTACCTCTTCCAAAATCTCCGTAATGCCCGGTATGTAGGGTGATGTGACGAGCATTGATTGTTCGAGCGGCTTGGAGAGTAGACTCAATCTTGGCAAGAGAGCGTCCGCGTGCAACACGATCTCCGAGAAGTTCAGCATAGTATGGGCCATGAATGTTCATTTCAAAGTCAGCTTTGTTTGCAAGAACTCCTGCTTGCCAATATTGTTCGAAATGTTGAGGTTGAATGAGTCGAACTGTTTGTGCTTCCATGGTCTCAAGACCAAGGGCTATGATGTCATCCATTCCTTCAACAATTGTACGTCCTTTGCATGACAAAGGTACGCCAGCAGGTCCCAGTTTTACTCCCATCATTCCACCCCGCGAATCCAAGCCAAACAGTTCCCTGCATTAACCCCTTTCCGTCATCCGTTTGCCGGATTTATGTACATACTCTTCAATACGACGGTTCATGAAGGTGAAATGAAACCGCTCATTATGTCCGATAACATTGAGGCTGCACTACAAGCGTTTCGTGACGGGAAACCCGTTTGTCTCTTCGATTCAGATAAACGAGAGGGCGAAACAGATTTGTTGTTTCCTGCACTCTATGCTGAGCCGAGTACAATGCGACAACTACGTCAGGATTGTGGGGGGCTTCTCTTTCTTGCAGTAGGACATGATGTCGGTGAAGTCTTCGGCTTACCTTTCCTACAAGATTTACACACTCACGATGCACTCATGGACGAATATCCTATTCTTTCAGTTTTGAAAACTAACGACCTTCGATATGATTCTAGATCTGCTTTCACTCTATCACTTAACCATCGAGAAACATATACGGGAATTACAGACCATGACCGTGCTCTGACAACTCGTCGCTTTGCTGAACTGAGTAAAACTGTTCTTGAAGAAAACCTGAGCGAAACGGAAGCTCAGGAACGAATGGGTGTCGAATTCAGAACACCAGGTCACATCCCAGTATGTAGGGAATCATCTGGAGGATTGGATACCCGGCAAGGACATACTGAACTCGCAGTTGGACTTGCCCGTCTTGCAAATCTTGTACCAGTTGTTATTGGAGCGGAAATGCTGCAACCTGATGGAGATGGCGCTCTCTCTGTTGCAGATGCTCGGACATGGGCTGCGGAACGAAACATACCATTCCTTGAAGGCGCTGATGTAATCGCTGGATTCCATGAGCAATCTCAAAAACCAGATGCCTCTGCTTGAACATGAGGGATGACAATGCGCAAGGTCATGGCGGTTGGTGTGTTTGACCTTCTCCATGCTGGACATCTTCATTATCTCGAACAAGCAAAGGCTCTAGGCGATCATCTTACGGTTGTCGTTGCACACGATGATACTGTGCGAATCCGGAAGCATGAACCAGTTACAAATCAAGAACTTCGACGCAGAATGGTTGAGGGATTAAAGCCAGTTGATGAAGCGAGAATAGGTAACGCTCCAGATGTACCAATCTTCGATGTCTTACCACTTGTCGAACCTGATGTCATTGCTCTTGGTTATGATCAGGAACACGCTGAAGATAGAATAAAAAGCGCTTTACAAGAACGCGGTTTTGATTCTATAGAAGTTGTACGGGTGGAAGGGTTAAGCGATGACCTTGACGGAACAAGAAAAATCATCGCCCGTATTCTCTCTCGTGCTAAAGGCGGTGAACTCTAATGTTTACTGGAATTGTTCAAGGATTAGGGGCAATCAAATCGATTGAAGAAGGGGATGGAATTACAACCTTCTGCGTTGATTGTCCAGATACTCAAGGACTCGCCATTGGGGCAAGTGTTGCAATCGACGGTGTTTGTTTAACCGCTACATCGATAAAAGGCAAACTTGTGACCTTTGACATCATACCTGAAACAATGGAGCGAACGACTCTAGGAGAACGAGTTGTCGATGATGTAGTCAATATCGAACGTTCTCTACGATACGGAGATGAGGTGGGGGGTCATCTTCTCTCAGGGCATATTATCGGGCGCGGATTGCTTACACACTCAGAGAGTGTTGGTGAAGGGGCTCAATTGAAAATCAAAGCCCCACCATCAATCCAGAAATACATCCAAACAAAAGGATACATCGGTATTGATGGAATCTCGTTAACACTTGGCGAGGTTATTGGAAATGAGTTTGACCTTCACATAATTCCTGAAACACTCCGCTTGACGACACTTGGCTCGAAACAAGCAGGAGATGCTGTAAACATCGAAATCGATTCAACAACCATGATGATTGTGGAGACTGTTGAACGACTACTAAAGGAGAATTGATTATGACAAATATTGTTGCAGTTTGCGCTATGTACCACTCAGAAGAAATTGAACGAATGCTTACAATTGCGACCTCGCAAGCTGAAGATCTCGATTTGACAATCTCTGATGTCATTCGAGTCCAAGGGTGCATGGAAATACCACTTGCCCTTGACCGAGTGCTTTCAGATGAAGAAGTTGCAGGTGCGTTTTGTTTAGGAATAATCGAAAAAGGCGAAACAGATCATGGGCTTGCAATGGGACAAGCTGTTGTAAAAACCATTCTCGAACTACAACTCGTCCATGACAAGCCAATTGGTTTGGGGATTATCGGACCAGGTGCCCAACCAGAGCACATCCAACCGCGACTAGGACCCCATGCTACTGCTGCAGTTGATGCTTTGATGCCGTTCCTATGATGTATTCATTCGCTTTTTCTTGTAGAAAACCGAACTCCAAATTACGATGATGATCGCAAGATTCGTAAACCAAACCCAAGGTGTGCTCCATCGTAATCCATCGAAGTGAACGTCACTAAATGGGGCGAGGAACGGTGTTGGGAAGAACGTCGCAGTATGTGTTGGAATATCATTGAAGATGTGGATAAGCCAAGGTAACCACATCCACATTGCAGCATCTCTAGCAGACAGTGAATCGTTTGTAAACAAACGACGAGATACGCCTCGTTTCTCAAAAAAGATCCATGTAAACAGGAACCCAATTGTCATCCAGACCAAGCTGTGTGTGACTTGATATGCTTCCCATGCATACCAGCCTAAATCAGCAGTGACTGTATTTTCATCAATTTCAGGACGTTCTCCAACAATGAAGGTATTTGGAATAAAAACAAGGAGATCTGGAAGAACACCCATTGCTCCAGCAACCCAAAACTTGGTCCTTCCATGGGTCGCTCCTGAACCCATAAACCAGTGTGAGACGACGTCCATGGCTTGAGCACAAAGCTCTCATTTATCAATCTTCGATGAGAGATAGAATCGGCGGTGTCTTTTTTCAAATCGGACCAAGGAAAATTCCAGAGTTTTTATGGATAATGTTCAAGTCTGTCGGGGTGTTGGTCAGCAAGTGAGTCAGATGTCTGAAGTCAACAACCTCATCATAATCGGTTCCGGTCCTGCCGGATATACTGCTGGATTGTACGCTGCAAGAGCCATGCTCGAGCCTCTTATGTTTGCCGGATATATGTCTGGTGGACAACTTATGCTAACGAGCGATATCGAAAACTTTCCTGGCTATCCTGAAGGTATTGGAGGCCCTGAGATGATGATGCAACTTCGAGAACAAGCAGAACGATTTGGACTCAAAGTACAGGATAAGAATGTGGGAAGCGTTGATCTATCATCACGCCCTTACAAGGTCACTGTTGAAGGAGAAGAATTCCTCACACATTCAATCATTGTCTCCACTGGTGCAGAATCCATTTGGCTTGATGCA
>JAKMFY010000136.1 GCA_022425185.1 Candidatus Poseidoniaceae archaeon
TCGTTGAAAACTCGAATATACGGTTCTTTTAAATTCTATTTTTGCACTCATTGTTGTCCCATGGCCGTCCTATACTTAATGAAGTGGGGACGCTGGAATTATCTTGATTCGACAACTGAATTGGAAAGTATAATACAACTATGTCATCTGGTAATAATGTGCAGTACCTTGGTATTTTAGAAGGGGCTACCCTGATTTTCGTGTGTATATTTACGAGCAGAACATGTATTTTGTTTACTCAAAGACTCTCCAGAGGCATATCAATTATCTGTCTCATAGGAATTCTCTATTTTGCGTCGTTCTGGCTACTCACCATATCATCAGAGCTGTTACACGACCATATTGAGTGGTTTTCTTTTTTTGAACCCGATAGAGTTGTGATACTTTATTCATTTACTTGGCTTCTTCCACAAACTGCTAAATCGCTGTTGATATTTTTAATGGGGTATCGAGAAGATGACGATTCATTTGAACATTCGATGACTCGAATTTTAAATTCTCTAAACGAAGAAAGAAAATATTTCAACCAACTTCGTAAAGAATTAAACATGGGAGGAGGCCAATTGCGTCGCAACCTCGACCGCTTAATCTCTCGCGGCCAAATCTTCAAACAAACCATCGGAAAAAATCACTATTTTACCCTCACGTCTCCTTTATCGTCCCCACTTGATTAAGTACAAAGGCACGATGTCAAAGCATGGGAAAACGCCTAAGCCCGAGAATGGTTTCAGTACTTCTTTTTATTGTCGCACTCCCGATTGTATTCAATTCAGCATTCACAAGCAATGTAGTCGGTAATGATCTCAATAACCCAAATGAACTCTACGAAAACTGCGACCCTCAGGCTGTAGAAATCGAAGAGAATGAAGGATGCGGCGACAGACTACATCGTACCGAGCATGCCTTCAATGGAGGATGGACTCTTCTTGGGCACATGATCGGTGGTTCATTGCTCATGTTTAGCGCTCCAATTACATTCAATTCAAACATATTAAGAAAACGAAAAAAGATACACAGAAAAGCCGGATATGCCTTCATTCTCGGTGGCATCATTACAGGAATGAGTGCTCTTTCGATGACTGTTATATTCCCTCACCGATTTTCAAATTTCAATGTGTTTACAAATCTACTGTGGGGTACATTACTCGTTTTTGCACCAATTATGGCATTAAAGGCGATTATTTCAGGGAGAGTAAAAAATCATAGAGCATGGATGATACGGTGTTATGCAGTTGCTGCTGGTCCTTCCGGCCATCGTTGGTTGTTTTTCCTTGTAGACATCATTGGAGATTTTGGAGTTTCTCTTCTTATCTTTTTGACAGGTGAATTGATCATCCGGAAAGTGGGATTAACGACGATGAAAACGATGATTTCGATGAAAAAAAGTGTATCGATACAGAATGAACACAATCCACCAACCAAATAATTCGGATGGATTGCATGGGGCTATCCGAAACCCCATCCAACAGGAAGAAGTCGTTGGAAGGGCTTTCAGTGGGTCTGTTTGGTCGCTACCCTCAGCCTACCCGCATGAGCAAAGGGGGACCCATGCGACTTTTCGAAAATTCAGCAAGTTAGTCGACAATTCCATGTCCAATAATCAATAGGGCAATTGCAATAATCGATAGTGTTCGTTGCATGTGGAGGAGGCGTGCTCCTTTTCGCACTTCTTTGGGCGGCCAACGCCACTGCATCATCGATCCACTGAAAACAAGAATCCAAACACATAACATTCCAACCCACAATGTCCAATGCCATTCAAGGACTATTCCATGGACGGTTCCGATGATTGCAGCAGCAAAACCAACCCAGGTGTGTACTTTCATGAATTTCCTATTGAATACACCCAATTTCCGTTTGAATCCCCTAGGTTCTTGCTGAAAACGATCTGGGCCATGTTTTCTAAGCCACATAAAGGTAGGTTTCCAGACAACAATAAGCAATGTAGCAACCATTAGGTAAAGAGCAATATCCCCTAAATCTTCGCCCTCGATTCCGAGGATTTTTTGCTCATCATCATCATCATCATCATCATCATCATCATCTGCAAGTACAGTTGGTGTCAACAACAATAGTGAGAGACATATAACAAAGAACCATCTAAATCGCATACGCTTGACTCCTAGCCATTAGTAATAAAATGTGATGTAAATCAGACTCTCTTGATTGGGCCGCCAGCCCTTAACCAACCTTTGAAACCGCCCTTTAGGTTGTGTAATCTCTCGGGATCAATTCCTGCTGATTTCAACTCTTCGATTGCCATCCTTGAGCGCATCCCGCTCATGGTCTTCGGTAATATTTGTATCCTTGTCCATATCAATTGATTCGGATAGATTGCAAGGGGTTATCCAAAACCCCTTTGCATTTTATTTTCTAGTACAAAGGGGATTCAGTGGGTCGATACAGACGCTACCCATCAGACTCGGGAACTTGTGACGGGCTGGTAATCAACATAGGCGCCCTATTTGGCACAGTTGATATACTGTAAGATTCGGTGGGCATGTATGAAGGACATCAAGTGCCCAAAATGTGATTCAGTGTTTGAAATGGACGCCTCAGGCTATGCGGATATCGTGAATCAAGTACGAAGTGATTCGTTTGAAAAAGAATTGACCAATCGCCTCAAAGATTTGGAATCAAACCATGAAATCCAACTGGAATTGGTTAAACAAAAGATCGCCTCAGAGAAAGACAAGGACATCTTGAATTTGCAGAATCAAATTGACAACCATGGCAAGGAAATTGACATTGCTAAGAAAGACGCTTTGGCTGAGCTCCGAGAAGAATTGCATGCCAGAGAGAAACAAGTTGAACGTCTCATCAACGAAAAAGAGGCGGTTGAGACAAATACTGAATTACTTGTGACTAAAGCAACTGGAGAACTCGAGAAAGACATTCTTGACCTCAAGGGTAAATTGGATTTGGCGACGACCCAAAAAGAACTGGAAATCAAGCAACTCGAGCAAACAAACCTCGCTCAGATGTCTGCAAAGGACGAACTCATTCGCTTCAAGGAGGACGAGATTGAACGTGTGAAGGACATGAAAATGAAAATGTCAGTCAAAGATATTGGAGAAAAACTGGAGCAGTGGTGCGAGAATCAATTCAACTTGGTACGAGCCACTGCCTTTCCGAACGCTTACTTCGAAAAGGACAACCAGAGTGTCAAGGACGAGGAAGACGGTAAAGGAACGAAGGGCGATTACATCTTTAGAGACTCGGACATCAATGGAATCGAGTATATTTCCATCATGTTTGAGATGAAGGACAAGATGGAGGGCACTAAAGGTCAAACCAATGAATCTCACTTCGCCAAGTTAGATAAGGACCGGAAGAAGAAAAAGTGCGAGTATGCTGTTCTCGTATCTATGCTTGAGCCTGAAAACGAACTCTATAACGCTGGACCAGTTGATATGTCCCATAAGTACGAAAAGATGTACGTCGTACGACCGCAGGAATTCATGCTGATTCTTTCCCTCATTCGAAACGAGGCTCGAAAATCACTTGAGATGAGAAATGAACTTGCGG
>JAKMFY010000164.1 GCA_022425185.1 Candidatus Poseidoniaceae archaeon
TGCATATCGTTATGCTAAAGCGAAGATTCGTGTCGAAGATTCCAGTTTCACGTGGTCATCCAAGCGGAAAAAAGATGGAGCTGAATTGAAAGGTGTTTCAACAAAGAAAGGACCTGAAATGGTCGCTGCAAACGGTTCACTGGAAGCATTCCTCTTCGAACGCTACTGCTTGTATAGTGAACACAAAGGATGTTTACGCAGAGCCTACGTTCATCATCAACCATGGACCTATCATGATGCAGATGTATCGATGGAGCGAAACACATTGCTCGCCTCGTACAACTTAGGAGTGGATGAGAATACTCCCGATCTGGTTCACATAGCCGATGGACTTCTAGTCCGCACATGGTCGATCGAAGTGGCAGAACGCATCAAACCAGATGATGCTCGAGACTTCTTGTTCTTAGATGGCAATTGTGGGCTCTGTCATCGTCTTGCTACGTTCATCGATAAGCGGTTAGGGAAAGGAAAACAGTTGGGATATCGTCCGATTATGGATGAGGATGCACAACGCGTTATTGCAACATTGCCCGAGAAGATGCGGGTTGCCGATTCTGTGTATTTGATTCGAAAAGGCAAGCCCTACATCCGTTCTGCAGCAGGAATTCGTGGCCTGTTGTACATGCGATGGTACTACAAAATGTGGTTCCCTTTGCTATGGCTTATTCCTCTTCCATTACGAAACATAGGCTATCGATTCATTGCACGTTATCGTCATCTTGTGTTTAAGCGACCTACAGAGTGTTTATTCCGAGTGGATTGATACAAAAACAAGAAAGAAATGACCGTTTTCTGGTCAAAACCATCGCGCTTGTTATATCTGAATTGTAGATGGAACAACTAGGAATCTTCGGATTCCTGGATGGGATGGGAATGAGCAGAGCGTTTCGCGCAGGCGTTGAAAAACGTCGTAAAATTAAGACTACAGTACAACAACGATCTTGGCAACCTCTACGAGATTTGGCAGGATTAGAATCACGAACGCAATCGATAGGAACGGAAATGGGACCATTCGTAGATGTCCCTGCTTTGGTTCGAATTGAAAATGAGAAATGGGTCTTTGAGCAGATTGATCCAGAAGTTCTTCATCATCTCACACATCGATTGATTCTTCATGAGGAAGAAGGTTCTCGCACCATCGGTGCAACCGTAAGCCTCGCATCAGCAATGCATGTCGCAAAATGCATGGCTGAACAGGAACAAAAGATTGTTCTGATTCGTCCGATGTAGGACAGTTTCAGAAGAGGTTCATAATCGCTTGAACAACGCCTTCGTTGACAAGGTAGAAGAATCCACCAATGACGAAACAAGCGAAGTACACTTGGAACGGTGAGATTTTCATAGCTTCTTCCGACTCTTCATCGAAGTATCGAATCAAACCGGCTGCTTGCTGAATACCGCTGCCTTCAGATTTCTTTGCCATGTGGACCATTCCATCCGAGTTGCCTTTCCTTTATGAACGCAACGCGCGGTCATTCGGATTCACTATCGGTCATATCGACGAAAGGAACATCCTCTTCAATGATGAGCAGCGACCCATCTGGGCTTTCTTCTTCTTCAGTTTCAATAGGAACAAGCAGGGCTGCCTCTCCACGGGACAAGGCGCGCTCCACAGCGGGTGTGTTGTCATCTGCGAGGGCTTGTTGAGCAAGTCCAATCTCAAGATTGGCCAGTTCGATGAGGTTGGGATCAACATCTCCTTTCTTTTCAAGTCGAGAGATGTGGTGTTCAAGGGCTGCAATCGATTCAGAAAGAAGGCTCTTCGCTCGTTTCTGGTGCGCTCTCCAAAGCATTTCGTTGGCTTTGAGTGAACTTCCTGTCTTTGCAAGTCCTTTCTCAGCACTTCTCCGGTGAGCAAATTCCCACGGGTTGTGTTGAGAAGCAGCTGCAAGGTCATGGATGATACGGGCTCGATCTTCAACAGGACCTCGCATGATGATGACGTTACGATAGCCAGAAGTCAGCAAGCCAAAGCCCCAGTAAGGAATTGATTGAACCGATACATGCAATGCACCTGCGGTGTATTCAAGCATCCACTTTTGCTCGTCAAAGCCAGGAATTTCAGTAAAAACAGGTGTTTCAGCACCGACGCAACACTTGAGCAGTGTTTCACAGACATCACCAAGGTAGACCTTACTCGAAGGTCCTTTGAACTGAGCAGAACGCAGGTATCGCCCAGATTCATCGACGCAATGGGTCGATTTCGCCTTACGTACCTGTGCATGGATGACAGAACGTTCTGGGTGAAGGTCGACCTCCATGAATCGAGGAGGCCACTCCAGTTCATCAAGCCAACCCCTCATCTGGTTGAGCGTAGGTACTCACCTTTCGCGTCTTCACCAAATTATCAAACGATTATAGTGGAATAATTCAAGAGGGTCAGCGGCTATGGCTATTCAGGGTCAGACTATGGCAGCGAAGAAGAAGGCAACAAGTGACGAAGAATTGACTGCACTACCAGGCGTAGGTGCAGCGACTGCAAAGAAATTACAAGCGGCTGGATTGACCACTGCCGCTAAGATTGCTAAGGCTGGAAAAGCCGGTTTGGAAAAGGCTGGAATGAACGCTCCGAGTGCTGCAAAACTTGCAGCAGCGGTTGCAAAGCACAAGGCAAAGTCCACCGCTAAGAAAGCGACATCGTCTGCAAAGAAAACAGCCTCAAAGGCGAAGGCTGCTGTGAAATCAACCGCTTCCAAAACCAAGTCAAAAGCCAAAGGGGCTGCATCAAAAGCAACAGCTGCTGGTAAGAATGTGGCAGAAAAGGTTGTTGAGAAAACAAAGGGATCTCAACAAGTCAAAGGTGAGAAATCTGAAGATGGCCGTAAAGGAAAGACACTGAAGATTCCACGAAGTGTTGCTGATATGCCTTGGTTCCGCAAAGGTTGAACCAAATTCACCGCTACATTGTAAAGCCGTCTCGACTGACTGTACGGTATGCCTCGAAGGAAGTATGGTCGTCTGCGTAAGACGGTAGAACTTCCACCAAAAGGAAACTGTTCACGATGTCGAAGTGGTAAATTCTGCCCGATTGAAGGACATTCTGGTCAAGATGTGAAACCTGCTCGTGACTGGGCAGGTCCTGAAGCCATCGACAAACGTAAGCGATCACATTCGTGAGATATCAATGCCGAATGTTTGTGTTCCACCTTGTTCATCAACAAGATCTTCATCGACACTACCGCTCTCACTGATCGTTTGTCGCATCGATTGTGCACGATGGTAGACTTCACGCAATGTTTGGTCGGAAATATCGAGATAGACACGGGTTGTTGCAATGCTGGTGTGGCCGAGTAAACGTTGGATTGTCACCAAATCAGCACCGCGTTCAAGCAAGCCTGTTGCGAAATTGTGACGAAGAACGTGTGGAGTCAATCGGCCCTTTGGAATAGTAGCCTCTTCAGCGAGTTGGTCCATTAATCTCTGAACGCCTCTTGGTTGTAAGCGACGTCCAGCAGAATTGAGCAAGAAGGCTTGGTCATCTTCTCGTAGACGAGATGTTCGTATTGGAAGATAGGCGTCGATGCATTCTTTAGTTCGCTGAGTAAACAAAACGATTCTGTCCTTGTCGCCTTTTCCACCCAAGACTTTTGCATGCAATCCTTCCATTTCCAAATCTGCAAGGTTGAGATTGCATATTTCTGAAACGCGCATACCGGTATCGAGAAGAACAGTAACAACGACGGATGCAATCGCATTCTCGGAGGTATTGGCTGCTTCGATGACCGAGGTCAGTTCACGTCGAGAGAGTGTTCGTGGAAGTTTTCGTCCAGTGCGTGCTCGAACCAAATGGTCTGGCCATCGATGTCCAAGCCATTTGATGATGTGTCGAGCAGCGGCTAAGCGAGCGTTGTAAGTTGATGGACTAAGTTCACTCATCGAATGCGTCCATCGATCGATTCGTCCACTGTGTGGCTCCAATCTGTTTGCAAGCGTTCGAACCGTCATCGATTCAAGCCCACTTGTACTGAGGATATCTTCTCCCGGAAGAGGTGTTTCTACAAGGGCGCGTAGACCATTGAGGTAGGTTTTACGCGTGTTTTCTGATTTGTTCTCAGTACGTAATTGTTGATCGTAACAATCCAACCAAGGTAGATTCTGAATGTGTGCTAAACGCGGAGGTAACGTAACGTCTTCATCCGATAGACGTAGCTGACTCGGTCGTTGAGCCTTCGGCTGTGTATGTTTCCTTTCCGTATTCATGGCGTCACCGCCTTCCTCGCCGAGGCGAGGTGTGCATCCCGTGCTCTTGCGAGCAAACTGCAGTAGACGGTCCTCCATATCAAACTGTTGTGTGAAGTTGAGAGCAGAAATCAAGCATTGCTCTCTTCGCTTGCAGGTCCGTCAATCGGACGCTGTGGGCTGGTTGACATGGCTTTACGAAGGGTTGCTCGTAGTGATTCGAGTTCTCCATAACAAATCAGAACATCATCGAAACGAAGTTGAATAGAGGATTCAGGATTCCACATCAATCGATCTCCACGACTGAGGGCGAACACTGGTGTGTTGGGACTTCCATGGAACACTTCTCCAATCGACATTCCAATCAAGTTTGGATGTTGAAGCAATTGAATTGAGAGGACGCCTTCGCCTGGAATTGTTCTCAACAATTGGTCAAGGCCAACGTCACTAAAGTCAGTATCACTGATGACGAAATCGACGATTGCACCTGCAACATTGACACCGCTTGCCTTCTCAATTCCCTCAAGACCAGGACTTGAATTGACTTCGAGAACAAGTGGGCCATCATCAGATTCGAGCAAGTCAACACCTGCAATGCGAAGGCCGAGGATACGTGCTGCTCTGCATGCAACTTCTTCATAGGCAGGGTCGAGTTCAACAGGTTCAACCGTCCCATTAAGATGGAAATTGCTTCTGAATTCACGTCCACGTGCTCGACGTCGCATGCTTGCAACGACACGATCGCCAACGACGAGTGCTCGAATATCGGTTCCATGAGATTCAACGATGTACTCTTGAACGAGAACTGCTTTTCCTGTATGAAGCAATCCTTGGACGAGGTTTCGGGTTTCTTGATGCGTATGACGAAGGAAGACGCCTTGGCCTTGTGTTCCTTCTGTAACCTTGACCACAACAGGCAATCCTCCAACTGAAGCAATGGCTTGTTCAACATCTGCAGTATCTCGAACATAGACTGTACGAGGTACAGGTATTCTGTTTCGAGCGAGCAGTTGGGAAGCGTGTAGTTTGTCGCGACTTTGGAGGATTCCTTGACCCGTATTAGCAGTCCAGATGCCCATTTGTTCCAAGTGACGCAATACGGCAACACCGTGTCGAGTAATGGAGTGGCCAATACGTGGAATGACTGCATCAAAGCCAATGGGTTTGCCTTCGTGCATGATATCAATCGAGCCATCATCGACGAATAATGAGAAGCTCATAGGATCGAGAACATTGACATCAAGGCCTCGTTTTCGAGCTTCTTCGACCAAGCGTCGAGTGGAGTATAATCGTGCTCCGCGCGACAAAACAGCAAGGCGAACACCTCCATCTCGCCCAGACTCGCTCATGATAAGAAGAATATGGGAGGGGATTTGAAATGCTCGGCCGTTTTGGCTTCAAATCATGTCCGATGAAGAGAATGTGGCAGAGGCGGAACCAGAAACAACGGAATCCGTCCCAATTCTGGATGAAGACCGTGATGAAATCATGAAGGATATGACGCTTGAACAGCGTCAAGAAGCGTTGAAGCGTTCCCGTTGGAACGTTTTTCTTTATCTTGGATTGGCAGCATTGATGTTCGGATTCGCTCTTTTCCCGTTCCCATTTACCGCAGAACCGGTTGGAAATTCATACGAACAAGACCTCGGATTCGTTTGGGGAGCACCATTGGATGGTGAAGATTTCACAGACGTTCCTATTGAAATTGAAGTGACTGCAACAAATCCTCCAGCAAATCCAGATGCGAGAATTGCTGTTTATATGATCAATTCAGATGAATGTACTTCGAATGATATCTTGGAACTTAAGCGGGATGCGCGGACGGAACCAAGCCATGATAATCAATTCCAAATGTCGAATAAAGCACCGATTGTTGATGAAATCGTAACCTTTGAATTCAACGTCGATGGAGGCGGACAGTGCCTCTTTGCAGAATACGTTGACAAGGACGACACAAGCGACATTCTCATCGGTGGAATGGACATTGATGGAAGCATGTGGCCCAATCAAATCTGGGCAGGTATCTTCGCAATCCTCTTCCTCAGTCTATCCGCATTCGCCTTCATTGGAGCGCAAAAGCATGGGGCTGGTGTCAAAGCATTGACTGAACCGAGCAAGAAATCCACAGAAGAAGAAGTCCTCGAACAGACGGCTGGCCCATCAGGTCCACCGCCATCGAAGGGTCCAAGCGGACCGCCCCAAGCAGGTCCAAGTGGTCCTCCAGAATCATCAGGTCCAGCCGGTCCACCAGAGCCTCATGCACCAGAGGCAGTATCGAATGAACCGACCTTCGAGGCTGCAGAGAATGGTTACTTTTTCCGCAAGATGCCAGATGGTACTTACGATCAAACCGTCTACGTGCAAGCGGAAGACGGCTCCTACGTTCCGTATCAAGAATGAATGCGCAAAAACGGCCTCGTTTCTGATGCGTTCGCCACTATCCTTGATAGGGGATGAGTCCTCGACTTAGTTACGGTGAATGAATGACGGATGAAGCATCCTCGCTA
>JAKMFY010000169.1 GCA_022425185.1 Candidatus Poseidoniaceae archaeon
TCACTGCTATCGAGAGCATGGGTGGTATGGGGCTAGTTGGTAGGCTGGGTGACGAAGTCGTTGCTATCGGAAACGAACCACTCATGGAACATGTTCGTGTTGACCTTACTCCTCATCAAGAGCGTATCCAAACTGCTGCGAAAAAGGGCTCAACACTTGCGTTCGTATCCAAAGGGACACGATTGCTCGGATGGATTGAAACGACTGATCGACTGAGAGAATCCACGATTTCAGCAATTAAATTCGCTCAGCAATCAAATCTCGAAGTCATTATGCTAACAGGTGACCGTGATGAGACTGCTCAGCAGATTGCAAAGGAATGTGGGATTACAACCGTCGTATCTAACGTACGCCCAGATGAAAAAGCAGACTACATTTCAAAATTGCAAAAAGACGGAGCATGTGTTGCCATGGTCGGTGATGGAATCAATGATGCAGCAGCCTTAGCGACTGCAGATGTTGGTATTGCTATGGGTGCTGGAAGTGATATTGCTCTTGACTCAGCGGACATTGTATTAATTCGTAATGACCTCCTTGATGCTGTTTCTGCTCTTGAACTCGGTCAAGTTACAATGCGTAAGATTCGAAGCAATCTGGGATGGGCTTTTGTCTACAACTTGATCGGAATCCCACTCGCCATGGGTCTTCTCTTACCATGGACAGGTTGGCTCTTACCTCCTGCATTTGCAGCAGCAGCTATGTCTCTCTCTTCATTGAGCGTTGTTGCAAATTCACTAACTCTACGCTGGTGGAGACCGAGACTTCCATCTGCATGAATAATCAAAATTTTGTTGTATTTGTTTAATCGGCGGTTTCAAATCCATGATTGACCGCCATCAGTTTGCGCGGGGGTCGCCCAGCTTGGTCAACGGCGGTGGGTTTAGGTCCCATTCCTTATTGGTTCGCAGGTTCGAATCCTGCCCCCCGCACCACGTTTTTGAAGAAACAAATCTCGTAGCATTGAAATATTTAACCTCAATGGATTCAACATGAACACCTGGTTCTACTTGGGCATTGCAATATTCTCTGAAGTGATGGCGACTGCATCGCTCAAATCAACAGAGGGATTCACGAAGATTGGTCCCTCTGTGTTGGTTCTTATCGGCTATTCAGCAGCCTTCTATTTCCTTTCGTTAACGCTTGAAGATATCCCTATTGGTGTCGCTTATGCGGTATGGTCTGGTGTTGGCGTTGCTACGATTACCATCGTTTCCGTTGTATACATGGATCAGAAAATCGATGTTGCAGGTGTGTTGGGCATTGGCCTCATCGTCGCCGGTGTAATCGTCCTTCGCTTGTTTAGTGGAAGTTCGGTTGAAGGTTGATTGGCAAGGCATCAGGATTCTATCTCACCGTCAGTATTGAGAACTGCATCCTCTAGTCCATACTATGCCTTCGCCTCTTGCTAAGCATTGGAATCTCGAATCTAATCGTATTTTTTTGAATCATGGTTCGTTTGGAGCTTGTCCAGAGTTTGTCATCAAAGAACAACGAAAATGGCAAAATCAAATGGAATTAGAACCTGTTCGTTTCTTTGAAGACGAAATGCCGTTGCTACTGAAACAGGCTCGAGATGCTCTTGCTGGTTTCCTTTCATGTTCTTCTGAAGATCTGGCTCTTGTTCCAAACGCTACGACTGGCGTGAATACCGTTCTTCGTTCACTAATATTCTCAGAAGGTGATGAGATTCTTGTTCCTAACCATGCATACCAAGCATGTCGAAATGCGATTGATTTCGTGGCAAGGCGTTGGGGTGCCACCGTCGTTACAGTAGCGATTCCATTTCCTATTGATGGACCTCAGACCATTGTTGATTTGATGGCAGAAGCAGCAACTGAAAAGACGAAGTTGGTCATGATTGATACCGTTACCAGTCCAACTGGATTACGTATGCCGTTTGAAGAATTAACACAACTGTTCGAGGCAAGAGGGATTGAAGTTCTTCTCGATGCAGCCCATGGAATCGGGATGATTCCTCTTCGACTTGATGACCTAGGGGCTTCGTATGTTACAAGCAATTGTCACAAGTGGTTATGCGCTCCAAAAGGAACTGCTTTTCTTCATGTTCGCCGAGATAAGCAACACAAAATTCAGCCCCTCACAATTAGTCATGGGCATACATTTCCCCTCGGCACAACAACTCGATTTCGTCATGAATTTGATTGGACGGGTACTCAAGATGTTTCTGGTTGGTGCGCTCTTCCGAACGTCATTACTGGAATGGAAGAATTGGTAGACGGTGGATGGGATGCCATTATGCAACACAATCATGATCTCGCAATCGAAGGCCGTAATCTACTGTGTAACTCCTTGGGTATAGAAGCGCCATGCCCTGATTCAATGATCGCCTGCATCTCAACACTCCAATTGCCAGGGGAGATTCTTCCCCTCGAAATCATGCATAAACCTGACCCTTTACATGAAGTTCTTTCACGGAAATACAACATCCAAGTTCCAGTTTGGTCCTGGCCTTCTCCTGCTGGACGATACCTACGAATTTCTGCCCAATTATACAACTCTATTGAGGAGTATCAGGTCCTGGCAGATGCTCTAAAACATGAGTTAAATCTTGATTAAATGAGATTGGGATTCAACAGGCCACCCCATGAACAGGTTGAATAAAGACGAATGTGAGGAGGAACTATGTCCAAAGGCGTGAAAAAGTTACATGCTTTCTTTATGCTTGGACTTCTCCTCTGCACTGCTTTTTCCGGCTGCTATGGAGAGGAAAATGAACAAGAGGCTGAACCTGAACTTTCAGTTTTTGATGATTCAAATATTTCCTCACTTTCACGCGGACAAACGTTTTCATTGGATATAAAATCAAACGTCGAGTATACAATTCAGCGCCCACCAGGCACATTCTTTATCGATGAATTTGGTGTCTTTAGAGACGCCATGAACATGACGTTTGATTCCACTGTTGAAAGCGTCGATTTCATGGTTCTCGACACTGAAAAGACATCGCTCGAGTTCATTGTTAAGG
>JAKMFY010000186.1 GCA_022425185.1 Candidatus Poseidoniaceae archaeon
TTGTTTTTGGACAATATATTTCCTCTGACAACTGTGGGCATTGCTCCAAGACTGGTGGCGGCTCCGACGCACACCATGCAGTAAAACAACTTCATCCTGATGAATATGTCTACATTACTTACATGTCCGCTTCCTACGGTGATACAGACACAAGCCGTGCAGGAAACGTTGCTCCTTACAACTGGGCTTGGTCAACAGGTGGAGCGCCTGATGCGTACTTCGGTGATCGAACTGATAAGAATCAGGGAGGCGCTTCAGCAAATTACGACACCTATGACACATTATTCTCCTCTGGAGGAGGAATGCATCCGGATGTCAATGATTACGGGATGACCGCTGCTATCAGTCAATCTGGAAACACGTACGACATCGATATCACGTACAAATACACAGGCTCCGGAAGTGCGGCTAACAATATGAAACTCTACGCGGCCCTAGTCGACAAGGACTGCACTGGATACTCCTACTCTTCAGGAATTCCTCACGGTTACAACTGTTGGATGGCATGGTTAACTTCTGGTGACACCTACAAATCCAAGAATTCTGGTACCGGCAGTTCATTCGCTAGCGTTGCCCCAACTGCAACATCACAAACAACATCATGGTCAAGTGTTCCATCATCCGTTGTTCCTGGAGGATTGAGTAAAGCCATCGTCGTCGGTGTTTTGATGACTGGTAACCAAGTATCTGCAGGAGGTACAAGTCCTCACGTATACCACGCTATCGACTCAACAATGGGTCCAAAAATGGACTTGTCAATACCAAGCTTTACCGTAACATCACCAACCTCTGATTCCTACGTCCGTGGCGATATCATTACGCTCGATGCTACAGTTGCTAACACAGGCGACCTTGATTACACAAGTGGTGGCGCTGTCAAGTTCTATTACGTACTCAATGGACAGAAGAATTACATCGGACAAAACACACAGATTAACACGATTACAACAACTGGGTCATCGAGCACAATGACAGCACAGCAGTCCTTTGACACATCTACACTTCCTTCAAATTCTTGGAAGACCGTGTTCGGAGTCGAACTTGATACTACTGGAGAAAGTGTAACTTCAAACAACATTCGAACCACAGATCTGGAACATGATCGTCCACCAACTTCAAAATCACCTCAGGTATTAGGAACAACCGATATCAGCCGTGGAAATTACTTTTCAGTCCTAGCAAAGGGAGATGCAAACGACAACGTCGATACCATTGACACAATGACATTCGATGTTGAAATCTCTCCTGCTGGACAGAACCTTTGGTCTGATTCCACAGTTACAGGAGGACAGAACATCCTTTACTTGGGTTCTGCGAATGAAGGTAGGGAATACTCCCTCTTGCCTAC
This sequence comes from Candidatus Poseidoniaceae archaeon, assembly GCA_022425185.1. GTDB lineage: Archaea > Thermoplasmatota > Poseidoniia > Poseidoniales > Poseidoniaceae > MGIIa-L2. The sequence continues at coordinate 1,349 of JAKMFY010000186.1, forward strand.
AATGGACATGGCCGCTGGTGAATATGACCTTCGCTCGAGGGCTGTTGACGCACGAGGACAACTCTCTTCATGGTCGACCACAACAAACGCATTTGATTTGATGAATGCTGCTCCTGGTATTACTCCTAACCAAGTCAGTCCAGTCCCATGTGACATTTCGACGAAGGTTGACATGACAGGTATCATTGTCGATCCAGAAACACCTCTGAGTTCCTTGTCCATCACAAGCAGCGATTCTTCTTTTGTAGGATGGCATCCATCAACAACTGAAATTGAAGTACTCTTTGCTTGGACACCTACTCAAGGTTGCCCTCTCGGTCCACAAGGTATCGAAATCAGCATGGACGACGGTGCAGACTACTCCGCTCAAGGTCAACTTCCGTACGGAACTCTTCTGTTCAATGTCCTCGAAAATGGACAGCCACGATGGCAAGCCCTTCCAACACAAGTCGTAGATGAAGCCTCAATGGGTATTTTCAGTCTACTTCCTTACCTCTCTGATACAGATGATGAAGGAAACTCAGTTTCTGCTTCAATGCTTCAACTTGAAATCGTTGGTCTTTCAAACAACAACGTCTTCGACGTCTCCCTTGATGGAACAAACGTCGTCTTTGAAACGATTGATGACGATGTCAATGGAGAAGTTCTCGTTACACTTCGTGCAAGTGATGGAGAACAATATGCTGACCAAGATCTTCTCATCAAGGTGAATCCAATTAACGACGCACCTCGCCTCGACCTTACAGGACTTGAAGAAATCACTCTAAAGATTGATACACAACGAACAATAAATCTCATGGCAATACTTACAGATGTTGACAACCCAGCAAATGAAGCATTCATGACCGTTACATCCGACGAACAAGGAGCAGCTAAGTACAATCCAATCGATGGAACAATGACGCTCAATTTCCAGAAGTCTGGATTACATACTGTAACCATCAATACAATCGATCAATACGATACGAACACATACACAATGACTGTTGACGTATTTGATTCGTATCCGCTCTTCGTAGCAAAGGAAAACGATGGTAGTGGACACTTCTATGTTAACATGGAAGATACATACATCGGTCAATACCCAACTGCTAATTTGTTCCTCACAGATTCTGCACCTGTGTTCCAATCCATCACAACAACATGGAACATCTGTAACGATGAAACTGGAACATGTGATGGTTTGTATGAAGAAGACCTCGACATTACTCGTTCTCTCGTAGGATGGAGTACCGTTTTGGACATTCCTTCCATCTTTATTGAAGGAGAACTTGCACGTCCTGCGGGATCGATTTACAAGGATTATTACCAAATCACTGTTCAAGCAATCGACGGGAATGGAGATGATTACAAGACACTCACTGGTGTAAAATGGTACGTACTTGAAGAATTGCCCACACCAGAAGAGATGGGTGACGAAATGCTTGAAGCCCATATCGACTCCCTCGAGGCAGAGATTGCCGCTTTGAAACTTCAAATCGATCAGGCAGAAGACGGAGACGACTTGACTGCTGTGGAAGAAATGCTCACCGTTAAGGAAGCCTCTTACTCAACGGCTTGTGAAGACCCACGCTCATCATGTCCTGTCCAAGACCTGCAATCTGGCTCTGGTGGAGAAGGAACCGAAGGGAATGGAAACCTCATGCTGATTCTCGCAATCGTCGGTGGAGTACTCTTCCTTGCCCTAGGTGTTGGACTACTCATGCGCCGTAATGACGATGAGAAGATCTTCGATAATGGCCCTGTTTGGCAAGATGGTGCCCTTCCTATCCATGATACAGTTGCAAACTCCATGTACGGCGGTGCTGCACCTCTCTTCCAGCAACAGATGCCACTGCCGGTTGCACAACCAACCCCTCTTCCAGCAGCTCAACCAATGCCGCAACCGGTTGCACAACCAATGCCAATGCCACAAGTACCTGCAGGACCGCCTTTGCCAGTAACCGGCCTTCCAGCAGGATGGACTATGGAGCAA
>JAKMFY010000211.1 GCA_022425185.1 Candidatus Poseidoniaceae archaeon
ATAAAACTGAGATTCTTTCCGATTGGAAAAAGATGGCTCATCATCTTGATCAACTGGAACAAGAAGTCCATATTGCAATGGTTGGAAAGTACACTGGCCTTTCTGATGCGTATTTGTCTGTCATCAAATCACTTCAACATGCAGCAATTGCAGTCGATAGAAAACTCCGTATTGATTGGATTGAAGCAAGTGATCTCTAAGTAAACAGTGATTCTGAAGCATGGTCTCTTCTCAAGAACGCTCATGGCATCCTTGTCCCAGGTGGCTTTGGTGACCGTGGAATCGAAGGAAAGGTCCTCGCAGCACAATATGCTCGAGAAAATAATGTTCCATATCTCGGAATCTGTCTAGGATTACAAGTAGCAACCATTGAGTTCTGCAGAAATGTATTGGGAATCAATGATGCAACTTCCACGGAATTTGAACCAGATGCAGCAAATCCTGCTGTCATCTTCATGCCTGAAATCTCTAAGACACACCTCGGGGGAACAATGCGTCTTGGATCTCGACCGACCATCTTCCAAGTGGATGATTGTGTAACACGTCGACTCTATGGCGGATTAGCACAGGTGGATGAACGACATCGACATCGTTACGAGATTAATCCTGACCTTGTAGAACAAATTGAACAAGCAGGTTTGAAATTTGTTGGCAAAGACGAGAGTGGCCAACGCTGTGAAATCTTCGAACTCGATAACCATCCATTCTTTGTCGGTGTTCAATATCATCCTGAATTCAAATCAAGACCAGGACGACCAAGTCCACCATTCCTCGGTTTATTACTCGCCTCAAGTGGGCAAGAATTGCCTTAAGATTCGAGGATACGAATGACTCGTGTCGTCCTATAGCCTTGTAACAATTTTATGAAACGACGCTGTTGATATTCTTCATCGAGTGAAGGATCACCTGTATCGATACGTACACTGGACAAACCGAGGAGTTTCGATGGTGTAGCAACTCCAAGGATTGATTCAAACCCAATGGCCCTAAGAACATCTGGAGAAAGTTGCAAATTACCCCGACCGATAAGGAAGCCTTGCCCGCCCATTGGAGAGAGGAGGAGAAGGCGTGGCCCTTCGTATCCTGCGAGATGATGCAATAATTGCTGTTCATTCAAGTCAGAATGGATTGTTCCTTTGTGTTGAATATCAATTCCAAGCAATGTTAATTCAACATCAAGATGCTCACCCATACGCCGTAGTGTACCTCCACTGCCCCAGATAACCATGAGTTCAGGTTCGTTTTCGACCAAGTTTCCGATATGATTGGCTAATCCTTCAATGGTTTCAGATTCAGAAGCACGCTCAACTTGTTCCTTTGCCCCTTGCATGAAACGCGGACTTGAAGGAGTCCAAGCTTCACCATACATCCGAACTTTCCATTCACCTTTCTGATAGGTTTCTTCGTCCAAGTCCATAACTTCGGTGATTGCGACCATCAAATCGCCTTGAAGGAAAGCGAGCAAGACTTCCGCAGAAGCCTTTGGTGTAGTAGCAAAGCAGCCAGAATGCATCTTTACACCGCCAGGAACACCGATTAAGGGAGTTTCATTGCCATCGAGGGCATTGACGATGTCTCTGGTCGTTCCATCGCCCCCAGCGTAGAGAATAACATCAACTTCTGCTTCGAGGAGATCATGAACAAGATTAGAGGTGTCTTGAGCTGTAGATTCAGTTGGGGATTCATTCCGTTGCTCGTATTCGAATCCATCAACCCAATCACCACCCATGCGGCCAGACCATGCCACGATTGTAGGCGATACATCCATCCTATTCAGACTGGAAGCAAGGAGTTCCTTGAATTTTGAAATGCATTGTTGCATTCGAGGACCTGCTCGGTCGACTGCTCCGGCTTCACGAGCTTCTTTAGCTCGACCATCGCTTCCTTTGAAGCCAAGACGACCCCCAAGTCCGGCATCAGGATTGACGACGATACCGATACGCATAACCATACGGAGTCGCCCCTCATTTTCAATCATTGCTCAGGCTCATGGGTAAGAAACAGACGGAGAATTAAGCAAAAAACCGATGTCTTGAAGTTCTTTGAAGCGATGGAAATGCATGGCCAAAGAATCGACCCCCGATGAAATCGTTCTCGATGACATCATGAAAGAGGGTATGAAAAATATCGGAAAAGGAGAAACTGCACCCTTAGAAGATGAAATAAAAACCAATGAGGCTCAAGAGCAGCAGCCTGCAAACCCTCAATTTGGATTCAAACTTCAACCGGTTCAAGCACAAGAAGAATTTGTTGTCGCTCCAGAAAAAAGGGAAGAAGAAATTCCAAAGAAGGAACAAGTCATTCTCGACAAGCCGTCGCAAAGTATGGATGATGACATCATCGTTGAATGGTGAATTTAATCGGCGGATTCATCAATGGGACCGTCGACCAGTGAATGCGAGGCGTCTCTATGT
>JAKMFY010000227.1 GCA_022425185.1 Candidatus Poseidoniaceae archaeon
GTTGTATCCATCCAATCTTCCATTTCATCGATGGTATCACAAGTCTGGTGGTAACACCAGTATCCGTCTACAAGGCCTCCAAAGCCCATAGTAACAGTTCCAAGATTATCTTGGAAAGTCGCATGGTCTGAACGGGCAGTAGTATCTTCGTAAACGATAATTTCAGGACGATCTTTTTCCATCCAATCATCAACCTTCCAAGTCTCTGCGTCATATCCAGTTCCAATTAAAGGAGACATTTGCTCTTCTACACCGATTGCATCAGAACCGATCCACATAGCAAGGTTGACCATTGCTGGTTGATTCATAACATCATGATCTAAACTTGGTCCAATGTAAACTCGCATAGGCCAAACTTCCTCATCTTTCGGGTACCCATCAGGATCTATTGCTGGTTGAGGGTCGCAATCTCCGTCACCTCCGCCATGGCCGTTGCCACAAGGAGCTCCACCGCCACCAGGCCAATTTACACCAGCCATGTCGAGATTTACATAATTGGTAACTTCAACATTAGGATTCTCTTCCTTCACCCATTCATCAGTCCAAAAGTCACTACCACGTTTCCCGCCTTCTTCTCCCGACCATAGGCAGAAAACCATCGTGTTTCGAGTGGTGTATCCCGCCATTGCTTCTGCAACGGTAAGGACCATACTCGTGCCCGCAGTATTGTCATAAGCACCAACACGTGTACCATAGGTTCTTCCAAAAATGTGCGGATCTAACATTCCGCCATTGATTGGTGGAGCAATGTCAAAGTGGGCTCCAAAAACCATCCACTTATCGGGATTAACTTCTCCAAAACGATAACCACAGATATTGTAGGCTTCTGGATTTTGAGAACCCGTCATAAGAGAATCATAGACAAATCTCTGGGTGATGACTTCCAGTCCGAAATTTTCCAGTGTTTGAATTAAATGTAGAGCAGCGTCTTCGTATGCTGCATTACCTTGTCCTGCCCAACGGTCAAGATAGCCAACAGCACCATCTACAACATCAGTAGGGTCGGCTGTTTCATCCGATAGCATTGACAAATAATTGTATGTCGTTCTTCCATCAACAACACCAGTGGAATGTCTCCCCCCTTCGTCCTCAGAGTATGCAGGCATTTGGTCGCGCTGTATCATAAATTCATAAGGTATAACGGAGATTCCGTTGTGTACCTCATACGAGAATGAAGAGGAATTACCCGACTTCATATAACGAACACCCATTCCAGACAAATCCAAATTTCCGTTACGATCAACCCATGTTTTCCATGATTCACTCGTTTCTCGTATAGGCCAAAGATCAGTTCCATACTCTGAAATCAATAAGACGCCATTATTTGTTCTTGGAGGCGCCAATACTGACAATTCCGCACTTTCTCCATTCTTCAAATCCACTACTGTAGAATTGAACACATAACCACTAACAGGGTCTTTAACGAGATAAGGGATGAAAACAGAGAGATCCCCTTGCGCTTCGAGGGTTACTGTTTGGAAAATACCTCCGGTCCAAATCGTTGGTGAAACTTCCAGTGAATCGGCAGATACTTCGCCAGATTCCTCATTACCAAAACAACCAGACAGGGGAGCCATTAACATCAAACAAACAAAGCCCAATGCTATGCTGAATTCACGCCCCATACTTGACCCACCAACTCTCCATATCTCAATTCTTTGATAGAATGTGCTCAATACTTTGATAATGGAACAGGGAGATATTTACTATTGAGAATATGCAAGAAAGTGAAAAAATATCGAGAGCACGGAACGGATATCTATGGGCTATCCACGTTATCGAACTTGATGATGACCGTTGTCCGTTAATTGAAGGATAGGCATCAGAATAAGAAATGCGTCGGATTTGAAGAGAATAGGAGAGCGAATAACTCACCAAGAAGAATCGAATATAGCGCCATCATCTTTGAATGATTTGAATTCCAGATGATTACCAGATGGATCTTTGATGAACATTGTAGCTTGTGAGCCTGGTTGGTTTTCATATCGAGTATACGGTCCGATAACAAATTCAAGTTTATTTGATTCAAACTTTCCTTTCAATTGATGCCAATCATTCCAATCCATTACAAGACCAAAATGCATAGCAGGAATTTCCTTTCCATCAACAGGTTTCGTCGTTAACTCGGGCATTTTTTCAACAAGATGTGCGACGATTTGATGGCCATAAAATTTGAACACGCATGAATCTTCTTTCTCTCTACCAATAGAGCATCCCAAGATTGTTTGGTAGAATTCTTTCGCTAATGCGAGGTCACTTACTGGAAAAGCAAGATGGAATGGTCTGAGTTTTTTGGGTGGAGAATAATCTGTCCCACAACTCCTGCATACATCATAATCATCCCAGTCACATTGGCGTATGCAACCGCTCAAACAATCACTTCCACTTTACTGAGCAACCTATTGATTCAGTTGATTCCACTGCAGGGACACTTCCAGAGACCATTGCATCAATGGCATCCTTCAATTCAGAGGTCGTAACTTGAGTAGGGTCTCGAGGATTATCATCCATACGGCCATGATAGACTACGACACCTTTGGAATTGAGTAAGAAAAATTCCGGTGTTCTTTCGGCACCCCAGGCAGTTGCAGTGGTTTGAGTAGGGTCGTGCAAATATGGATACGGCATACCCTTTTGAGCGCGCTTTACCATATTTTCAAAGGAATCAGAAGGATAATTCACAGGATCATTTGAATTGATCCCAACAAACCCAATTTCTCGCTCTTTACAGTATGTAGCCATAGCATTGATTCGATCGACACTTGCAATAACATACGGGCAATGATTGCATTCGAATACAACAACGCATCCTCTATTATCAATTGAATCTGAGAGTGAGAGAACATCTTTCCCTTCAGCTATGTTCGAATTTTTAAGAGAATATTCTGGCGCCTTGTCTCCAACTAGAAGGGTCATAACGGGTGCTTTACGACCTAATTCTTAGGTCTTCGCTTTTCATCATGTGGTTGTTGTTGTCAACTTTTGTTCACATTCGTTTAACCGCTTTCGTGCTAAAGGATGATCGGGCTCGATTGCAAGAATCCCTCTCCAAGCAGCGGAAGCCATGTCTGTTTTTCCATGAGCATGATAGATAGCAGCCGCTCGAAGTCTTGCTTCTAGATGATTTCCATCTGCACGGATAGCAGCTTCAAAGTCCCCTAATGCGTTCTCCATTCGCTCCCATTCAAGGTAAAGTAATCCTCTTTGATGCCATGCATCTGCATATTCTGGAGCAATACGAAGCGCTTCGTTAAGAGGTGCTTCTGCACGTTCGTAACGGTCTAGAGCGATGTAACACGCTGCAAGCTTTGTAAGCGCTTGATAGTGATGGGGAGCGACTTCTAGAACCGTCTTGAAACCGTCTTTAGCCTCTTCCCATTCGCCAAGTCTTGATTGAGCATCAGCACGAGCGAACACTGCGACGGTTAGTTCAGGTGCAAGAGAAAGGAGAGTTTCAGCATCGCTTTTCGCCTCTACAGCCTGGTTCAAAGCGAGATGGCAACTGATACGGTTCAGTCGTGCCCGAATATGCTTAGGGCTCTCTTCCAAGACTTCATTGTAGAGTCCAACTGCTCTTTCCAACTCTCCTAAACGAATTGCAATATTGCCTCGGACATAGGAAATAGTTGTACTCTTCCCTTGAATTCCAGCAGCATCAATGTAACGAGTAGCTGCATTCAAATCATCCATGTCAATAGCAAGCAGAGCCGATTCAACTGAAACAGAGGCATCAGTTTCCCCTAACAAACGACGGGCACGGATGAGTGAATCGTTCGCTTCATTAGCATTCTTCAACAGTCTTTGTGTTCGAGCAAGACCTAACCATGCGATACCAAGTTCTCTGTTCATAGACAGTGCTGCATTAAAAGATTCAATTGCGGAAGAGAGTAGGATTTGATCGGTTTCACCAGTACCGTCGCGAGTCCTATCAGCTCGAGCAAGATGAAGCCGTCCTTCAACGATGTGAAGTTCAGGATGGTCGATAATTTGTGGCGTATTGTCGAGCAAAAGTTGTGCAGCCTCAATTCTTCCTTCGGCTAATCTTCTTGAGGCGACAATACTGCGTAATTCTGGATCCATTGGGAATTTTTCAACAGCCTGTTCAAGACATGTTTCAGACCCGATAAGGTCTCCACTTTCTGCGAGTAAATCAGCTTTCAATAGAATCAATTTAGCACCACCGCATTCGAGTGCAACAGCGTGTATAGCAGCCTTCAAAGCCTCGGCCTCTCGACCATTTCGGATGCTCAGTAATTCAGCTCTTACAGCCCATGCGTCACCGATTTGGCGATCGAGATTTAAGCAACTATCAACGGCTTCAAGTGAACGTTCATTTTCCCCTTCTTCTTTCAGAAGAATTGCGTATTGTAACCAATAATCAGGTTTCTGATTATCTTCCTCGAGCGCTTGCTCAATCGCTTCAATCGCTTCATTTGGAGACCCCGCACGATGACGCAATCCCGAGAGAAGAGATCGATCTGCAGGAGTATCAACACCTAAGGCTTCTAACCGTCGAACTGCTTTCTCAGCCCCCTCGTCTCCTTGTCGTACGAGTATATGTGCTTGGGTTCTCAACAACTCAGGATTATCCGGGTCATTACGTAGTCTTGCTTCAAGCCAATGCTGGCGTAGAACTTCGTCTGATTTGAGTAGGGCAATTTGTTCCAGTCCCTGCAATACTACATCGTTACCAGGTAAGGATTGATGGGCAGCGCCTAAAGCAGCAGAAGCCCAATCTATTTTCTGTAGGTTGAGGGCGCAAAGTCCCAATTGGAGAGCTTGGCGACCATCCAAATGAAGTTCCTCAGCAGAAATATTGCGAGATTCTAAAACTCCAAATAGACGATTTGCAAGAGACATCTGCATGACTGTTAGGTCTGGAGTGAGTTCTAAAACAGAAATGGTGGAACAAACGGACTTAATGGCTGTAATCGATGATTGTAATGGGTCTATATCTTCATTTTCTAAAATCTTGATATGTTGATATGCATCGATTCCACTATCAATCGCAGGTTGAGTTGAACGCAATGCTCTAATCAGTGCATCATATGATTCGATTTTTTCTTGGAGAGCAGTAATAACCTCAGTCGTTTGCTTCGCATGTGCACCTTGAGATTCTGAGAGAACCATTGTCCGATCAACAACAGATTGGAGTGTTTCACGGGCCACAAGAACTTGCCACCCAAGCACGCCCCCAGTTAGGATGAATAGACTGAACAAAGCAATCGATAATGGTTCCATTAGCCGGAAAGCACACAGTCTGCCTTTATGTTCTGCGGTAAAATATAGAGTTCAGATGTCGATTTTAGACCGCTCCGCCAATCCCCAACCCCCTTTGATTTGACCCGGAATTCATCAAAAGACGGCTCACATTGAAAGACTTAGCCGTATTTTGCCCCGATAGGTGAGCCTATGTCGAGCGATGAAACCACTTCTCCGTCTTTCAGAGATCTGGAAGAGTACACGTCATCGTGGTCGGATCTTGGTTATGATGTGGAATCTATTTCGGAACACTATGGCCATACCATTAATCCTTCAAACATCACGGAAATCGAAGCCACGATTCATCAATGTGAAATATTAAAGAAGCGACTAGCTCTTGGAAATCAAGGAAAAAAGCATCCAAAGCGCTTTACAAATCCGTTTAATCTTAAAGACATTGAAACAGAATTTGTAGAATGGAGTGAAACAAATTTACCATGGGAATCTGCTTGTTATCGCTACTATCCACTCTGGTCGTCTGATTATGAAAAAGAGTCCCAGTACTGGAATTTAATGGAAATTTTCATTTCATTCGACGAATCGAGTTGGCCTGCTATACAACTTCTAACTCCGTTTTTATCCGAGCCCGAGTCATATGAGAACCTACTGGAAGAAGTTTCCAAAATTAAAGAGAGTGAAGCACGGCAACGGCAAATGCTCAATGAAGCGTTATCGATCCTGCGCGAGCAGGGGTTTGAAATTGCAGATCTAAAAGGCAATTTTATTGACCAACTATCAAAAATTGATCACTATCAAACCATTTCTGACCGAAGAGAATATCTTCTTTTGGAAATAAAAAATTCAATCCAACCATTCGATACAGTACTTTCCGATACATTGGAAAAACGATTACAAGCCATCGATATTGAAGATAGAGAAGCCTTGGAAAAACTAGAGCACAATATCCAAACAATTAGCCATCATCTGAAAGAACGTCTTGTTGAGATGAATTCCATATTATCCAAATGGAATGCCCAGGGGCTCACGTACCGTTCTACTACTCAAATCACGTCTTCAGAATTGCTTGAATGGGAACATATGTTACCCGAAATTGAACAAACTTACAATATTCACTCATCAGCTATGGATCGTTGGAAAACAATCTCTAAGTCATGGGGATTAGAAGAGAGTGAAATTAAGAATATTGCAGGGAAATTAGAGCATACCGAAACATTCCTTGAGAGAGTTGAGGGTCTCGAGCAAGAGTGGACAAATCTTGAACTTCAGACTGCTTCAATAATTGAACACTGGGAACAATACGGATTTGATCTGGATATCTGGAGATACCGGGCGACTGAAGAGCCACGTTCAGCTTTAAATGAACTTTCTACTTACGTTCCTCGTTTAGAAAAAGCATCTACATTAATGGATTCATTTTTCAATCTCGATACTTCTCTCGGTGGTGAAGAAGAGGTTGAACAACGAACAACCCTTCTCCAAACAGCGGATTTAGATGCAGATATTCTTTCAGAAATGGAAGATTGGATTGAGAAACGAACTCTTAGAAATACACGGCATAGACGTATGCTGGAACGAGAATGGAGTCAAGCAATGAGAGAAGGAAAAACTACAACTGAGCCCAATTTCTCTGACTTATATTCATTCGAGCAAGCAATTGCGTTACTTGAACGACAAGGGCAAACCCATCAATTTGAGAACTCGTCATCTCGAATAATTAGCAACGCAAAGCATGAACTCCAAACACTTGAATCTCAAGGCTGGAATGTAGGCGAACTGATCACATTAGCGGAAGAAAATCCGAATGAATTCATTCGGCAATTTTCATCATTACGCATTTCAATATCAAACATCTCCAAAATCCAAAGAAGACTTTCCGCCCTTGATTGGCGAAGGGATGTAACAAAGGGATTAGAGATATCTGAAATGATTCGAAATCCGATTTCCCTCAAAGGTATCGAAACACAAATACCGGCTCTAATACGCCATTTATCAAGTCGGCCAATCGAAGAAGAAGCGTTTAGTTATCCGTTGTGGGTCCCAACACAAAGACCAGTTTTGCTTCCTAAGAAAGACGGCCAAGTTTCTGCAAAGAAACACGTCATAATTCAACCACAAACAACGCTGGAAGATGCACAAGAAGCAATGCTTGAGGCTATGGAAGAAGAAGTCGAATCCTCAGAGATTCAAGAAGAATCACCAGTAATTGTGGAAGAAGTAACGCATAAGGTTCCAGTTCCTATCGTTGAAGAAAAGCGAGTAGAAAAACAGATTGAAGAACGTATCGAAATTCAAGTGAATAATACAGACTCTACCCCTAGCCCTCGGTTATTAAATTCATTTGAATCCATCTTGGGGAGGCTTTCTTTATCTGAGAGTTTGGTGTTTGACGCTAAAGGGACCTTGGATACAAAACATCTCAGAAGAACCCTTGCGGAACACGTAGGTATTGAGCCAAGAGATGTTCGTGTCGATAGAATGATCCGTCTTTTACTCCGTCTTCTACCTTCCAAAGACGAATTAAATGATCAACGTGCAGTATTAGTTGACAAAATAGAACACGTACTTCCAAAATATCAACAATGGATTCGAATGCGTTTAGAAGCGCGACATTCAGGTGCGACAGGTAACTTCCTTGAGGATTCTACACAATTGGGAGCAGCATTACAACGTACTCCTGGCCCGGGAGTCAAAGTTCCACTCTCTGCAGACACCTTAGCGCTTCCTGAATCTTCAAATTTACAAGACATGGAAAAGAGTGTTCATCGACTTGTTGAAGCCCTTGATTTAACTGCTGCAGGCGGCATTAACTAATCTGAAAGTTCATCCATCAATGCATCTGTTACTTCCTGCGAAACTATCTGTTCTTGAGGGGCAGCGGCCACAGGTATCCGAGGTGCTTCTGGTAATGGGGCATTAAGTGGTATAGAAGCAGAATCAAAGCCTTGTATTGAAGGTTGAGCAGGGGGTATTGCTGGAGGCATTGGTAATGGAGCAGGTTGTGGAATTACTGGTGGTGGAGGCGGTAACGGATTCGGCTGAGGAATAACTTGTGGCGGGAGTGGCAAGGGGGCTGGTTGAGGGACGGGTTGTTGCACGGATGGCGTAACTGTCTGAGGCGATGATTGAGGTGGAGGTGGAATAATCACGGGCTGTTCTGGTTGTGGTAATGTCCCAACTGGGTTTCCTGGAACCTTATTGTCAGAAGGGGCATTTTCCATCATTGGTACGACAGGTGTTACTGGTATTTCCACCATAGTCGGTGGCCCTGCCTGTGTTTGTTCATTCATTTGTTGAGGCGCCTCGATCTGCAGTGGTTGCTGTACTGGAATCGGAGATCTCAAACTCGCATGGAGATCATCGATAGAGTTAGAGTCAATCTCTCCGGTTTTCATATACTCAGCTAAAGTGGGTCCGATTAAGGCCATACTTGCTCGAAATGTTGGTTTGAAAACACCTATTAAATCAATATCAAAGACATGGGTGCTTCCGCACGAGGAAAAGACGAGATGATGTTTTTCCAAATATGTGGGGACGAATTTTATTCCTAATAAGATGGCCGAAATTCCTAAAATCATTGTTATTTGAAACGGGAAAAGGCATAATATTAATCCAAAACCAAACAAAGTACCACTCACTCCAATTTCCACTAAAGTTGGTTTTTCAACAATGTGTTGGAATCCAGTAAGCTCACTATCCAATGCTACCTTCAAATCAATTCTTGGAACACCGTCTTGATGCATTTTAGTCTCAACAATCCGAAACAACCCTTCTCCAACAATAATCGAAGTAGATTCAAGACCATCTTTCGATTCAGTTAATGTAAACTCAACAACATCTTCATCATTATTCAAGAAGAGTGGTTTAGCTCGGATAGGAAGAGCAAGCACATCGTGAATTTCTTTTTCCTCAATCACTTCTTGTTCTGAACTTTCAACAATTTCTTCACCCGATGCAGGAGCATCGATCACTTCGTCTTCTTCAGAATCATCGCCCCAGGGCGTCTCGACAAGGGTGTCCATACTCTGGTCTAAGGCCAATCAGACCATCAACGTACCTAATCAACGGTGCATCTCGGAGAACCAAGACTTGGCAGCTCCATCTTTACTGAATCCCTTTCCGGGCTTTGTCCCGATAACAGTATCAATTGAAGCTTCAGAAGCAATCTCTTGGATGCGTTCGTTGACAGGACCATTGATGATGAGTACTTTGACACCTTCTGTAGCAGAAGCAGTCTTTGCAATACCAGCAGCGCCCATTTCTTCACCGACACTTCCGTCAGCAAGAACAAACAATGCCTTGTTTTTACCGAGTGCATCGAGATGATCGAACATTTCTTGAATTTCCGCAGGTGCGACTTCAGTTTCAAAAACTTCAGGCATTTCTTCAACCCAGTCGCCCTTGTCTGAACCACCGTGTTTCTTCTTGTCTTCCTTGTCTTCTTTTGCCATAATCTTTGCAAATTTAGCGACTTCAACTTTCATAGACAGTGATTTTGTAATTGTCTTCTGTGGAAGAAGTTCCCATTCTTGCCCAGTTGGCGCTTGAGCGACATAGTCTACGCGCAAAATTGCATGAAGTTGACGGAAGAGCATTTCTCCACCACGGTCTCCATCAATTGCAAGCGTTACAGATTTCTTTCCGTTTGCAAGATCAATGAGTTCTTGTTTGATGTCTCCAGCGCCATCTGCACTGATTGCATTCTTCACACCACAGTTGAGTAGGTTAATGACATCATTACGGCCTTCGACAATAATGAGTGAGTCAGAACTCTGGACGTTTGGTCCGCAGGTTAACCCATGGTAATTGGTTGCAGTACCTACAGTGAGGACCGAACGAACTTCTTCTACAACGGTTTTGCTAGCAGCCTCGCCAGAGTTGACGAGTTGAAGCAGTAGTTCCTTAGCACGATCAACAACAGCGGTACGCTTTGTTGCACGGACATCAGAGATTTCCACGACTGTAATCTTCGCTTGACATGGACCAATACGATCGATTGTCTCGAGTGCAGATCCAATAATTGCAGTTTCGACATTATCCATACTACTTGGTATGAGAATAAGTCCATGCACCTTACCGCCTTTTGTTTCTGTTTCAACATCAACGTGCCCAACGCGAGCAGTTCGTTGTAATTTTCGTAGTTCGAGTTCATCGCCAAGCAGACCTTCTGTTTGGCCCATGATAGCGCCAATGATGTCCTTGCGTTGAACTGTTCCGTTTACTTTGATATCGGCTTTGATGAGATATTTCATCGCCTTTCCTTGCTTATTTCCTGAATGATTTTTTCGAGCCAGATTAATTCCTCCTTTCGGCTTCCTCAAAGACAGTACTTTTCCGCCCCAATTAGGCGATACAGTACAACGATTATCCGCAAAGCGGGTAACCAAGTGAATGTGATTCGGCAATATATCCTAGGCTCTCCACCTTTTCAAGGCTGCGGCTAGAAAACGAGAATTGTATTAATTTCTCATTCTTTGGGGAGTGACGATGATCGAGCATCCAAATCATCTCTTTTTTCTTTACTAAGAAACGGCATATAAGGGTCTTCATCTCCCATGTTATTTTTCCAGGCATCCATCGCACGCGCCCATATTTCTTCATTTGCATTCCATTCAAGCCAGCGTTCGATAAAGGCAACGTGTCGTTGAACGTCTTCATCTTCTGGAGCTAAATGCTTGAGTAAGAGATTTGTCTGTGCTAGAATCAATCCTGTAGGGGGTGAAATAAGATATACGCCAAACGGATTACGTTCGGTTGAAATGGTTAGATGTTCCTTCCACAATCCAAAACCAACATCGTAAATATACCCTATTAAAAACACGGTAACGAGCACGATAATGCCAATGAAGATGAGGCCAAAGTATGTCGATGATATCCCAAAAATCTCATCGGAAAAACATAGAGATCCGCTACAACCATCATCAAACCTCCACTGAACATAGGGCCAAATGATCAACGTCAGGGTTGTTGTCCAAAACGCCATTGAGACCACAGCTTGGGATTGCTGAATCCGCCAATATTGACGCATGATTAATTTCTTCATGGTTAATCGAATACCGAACAATATATTGTTTCACCGCTTCTTTGGCTTACAAAACACTACTTCTTTCTCTAATGCTAATAGAGAGGCAAGCCTGCTTTATCTCATGCCCTTGAATATCGTAAATGGGATTCAAGACATACTCTCTGGCAACAGCAATGCAACAATGTTGATGTTCTATTACTGAAACCCCCCTACATGGAAGGTTTGTTCGCCTCACTGAAACCGTTGCGAATATCCGAAAACCTACATAAAAACGTAAGGTGTTTGAATGACAGAAATTAAAGACAATTTCAGCCACCGAATTAACCCGGTTTCAATTAATTTACCGACCTTAGAATTTCTAAAAGACTACATCGAAAATAATGAGGTGGCGAGCATACTTGAATTCGGTAGCGGCGTCTCGACTGAATTTTGGTCTGAAAAATTACCACAAGCTCATGTAATCTCTTACGAAAATAGTAGAAGATATCGAAAAATTACGGCGTCTAGAGTCGACAAACACGCTGATAATATCCATGTTCGATTTGGACCTTTGAGAATTATGAAACTTTTTGGGCGGCGCTATATCTCCTACAAAACGGGCTCATACCTCAGGAAAAATGCTCCAAAATCTTTCGATTTGGTATTAATTGATGGACCGCCAGGCTTCCTTTATTCTAGAGAAGCAACACTATTACAAGCAATTAATCACATAAGCGAAACGACTCAAGTAATTCTTGATGACGCTGAACGAGAGATTGAAAAAGCCACCATTAAGCGGTGGGGCGAGATGTTTGATATGCATGATTTGAAATTTCATAAAATGGGAAAGAAGGAGATAGCAACATTTCGCATCTCACCAACACCAAAATTAGCAAAAATGCCAGAATCACCTCACCATAAGTTGGGTAAATCCATTCGTCTATTATTGACCTTCTACAAGCAGAATATCATGCACAATCTATGGTTATTCAAAATGAGATTATTCAATAAAGAACCCTTCCCAGATCAAAAAATGTCCGAGGACTAAATTCTGAATAAATAGGGCGGAAAAATCTAGTAATACTCAAATTCTATCGCGTGGTTTCAAGAAGAAGGTGCGCGTAGGTAAATTGTGTCGGACTCTAATATCCACCGTCTTTCTGCCTTTCGCAGTACTATAGAGGTGATGCTTGCAGATGGGGTTCTGACCCGAGAAGAAAAACGACTCATCATCCGTCTTTCATCTTGTTTAAACCTTGAATCTCATCAGCCTGCAGAGATTTATCAAGCCATCATTGATGGGAAGGAAACGGAAAAAGGAGACAAGTTAACCGAAGATGAGCAGAGAGAAGTGTACAAAACAATCTTTGAAATTGCGATTATAAATGCTTCTTTATCGAAAGATGAATTCAGAGTCATGGCTCATCTTCGCAACATATTTTCAATTGATGATGAAGAACATCAAATTGTTGAAGATGAACTTCGAGATATGGTTAAAGAAAGGTTTGAAGATCCAAATGTAGTCGAAAAGACGCTTAGCACACTTCGTGATTCTGTACGTCTTGTTACAACATTATTCGACAATGTCCGAAAGAAGAATCATGGTGAAAGTTGATGGAAACTCCATCACTTGATGCATTCCTTGGCGACATTACTGCACTTCCTAAACGTAAGAAAACAACGTTGAAATTGCTACGAGAAGCTTACACTTACGGCGTTCCTGGAATCATAACGAAATCAATGACTGATAGACTGGCTTTTTCCGGCCAATACACTTTCCATATTGGTACACCAGATCCAGAAATGAGGCGACTTGCGTCTTGGATGCTGACTGTTGAACCGAATAGAAAACGGCTTGCAAGATTGATACCAAAGATTTGGAAACGTCATGGACGAGAAGATTTGAAACTCGTAGGACTTCTTTTAGCGAATATGTCGGATGAAGAACTCGAAGAAGACGGGTGGACTATACTTCTTCAACTCATTCAAGATAAGATCGCAGTTGAAGCATTTCTTGAAATCTCAGAAGAATTAGTACGTGGCGGTCGAAACCTTCCAGATGATTCTTGGATAATCGATGCATCCAAGCAAAGCAAAACGTGGTTTCAACTTATGATATTGATTCTTTCAATCGATGAGAGCCGATGCTTGAAACATCTGGAATTGATCAAAACAGCACCGCAGGGAGGCGAACTGTTTGAACGAATTCGTAACCGCCTTCTAGAGCGAATATCTTGATGACCCTGATGGCCATGGGACATCATGGCCGAGCGGTTCTTGCCTACAGAAGACCCTGTTCTTGAGCAGGTTCTCACATGGACGGTGGAACGAGATGCTCGTGATGTTCGCAGGCTCCTTGAATGGCTTCCTCAAGCACGCTCAAGTCGAGAACGACAAGCACTTCTCGACCGTGTTCGAGACCTCTTAGATGAACTTGAACAAGCAATGAGCGCCCTTGACGAACTTGTGTGAGCAAAATGTCCTGTACATGCATTATTCTTGCTGGTGGCAAGAGCTTGCGTATGAAAGAAGACAAAACTCTTCTTTTTGATAATGTAAATCAATTATATCATCGGTTAACAGGATTAGGATTTCCAACAATTATCGCTTGTGGAAGTAAAGAGAGAATGGGTCTATTTGATGGAATGTGTGTCCCTGATGCCGACGATATTGATTCTCTTCCAAAAGCAATCAAATCTTTTGTGGACTCTATCGAAGGAGAGATTCAGTTTTTCCCTTGTGATATGTATCTTCTCTCGACAGAAGCAATCCTATCAATTCTTCATCAGCAGCCAGGCGTACCCGTCGATCATAACGGAAGAGAACAATATACACTCTCGCGTACATTTTCTGGTTGGAACCCTGCCTCAAAGCCCACGCTACGGGAAATGTTTGCGACATTTTCACGAAATGATATGAGCGAATACGGGGCCGAATTAACGAATTTTAATCACCCAGAACAACTTCGCGCCCTGAACAAATCGAATCAATAATTTTTGGATAAAGGCGATGTTCTTCCACCTGCACTCTCTTGGCAAGAATACTCCGGGAATCATCATCAAACACAGGAACTCTACACTGTCCTAGTATCGTTCCAGAATCCATTCCAGAATCTACGACATGCACTGTGCAGCCGCTGACTCGAACCTTACTTGAGAGAACATCAGAATGTGCATCTGCTCCGGTAAATGCAGGTAAAAGGGATGGATGAATATTGAGGATTCTAGGATAGTATGCAGACACAAAATCTTCGGACAGAATTCTCATATAACCCGAGAGGATTATGATTTCTACATCGTAGTTTTCGATATGCTTCATTATCCGTCGTTCTTGTTCTATCCTTCTCTCTTGTTTAGGGAGCGAGAGGTCTAAACTTTCAATTTCAACAGGAATACCATGTTCCTTTGCGAACTCTATCCCCCCAGCATCTTTTCTGTTTGTTATACTAAGTACGGTTTTATGCATACAGTTCTTATTTCTCTGATGATGAAATAAAGCGTTTGCACCAGTTCCAGATCCTGAGAAGAGAACAGCAATCCGTATTGGATTTTTAGGCGTCCCAATACGTGGAATGAGAGGTGCGCCTACCATGTTATCGCTAAGCCATGTATGATTTGAGGCCTTCGTATTTCTTACGGGTTCGCCCCATTACTTATGAGTAATCAGCGACCCGCTAAATTTGAGCAAGTGGTCATATGAGTTCTTCGGAAGCGAACTCCACCTCCCCTCTTTATCTCGACATTGAAGGTAAATCCGATGAGGAGATTTTAGAGAACATTCTCGATTTACACAAGCCATCTCGCAACTTCTTAGTTCGTTGGGTTTGGAATGTACTGGGTATTATTTTCGTAATTTTCGCAGCTATTGGAACGGTGGTTCCAGGATGGCCAACAACTTCGTGGCTTGTAGCAGCAGGATTTTGTTTTGGCCGTTCTTCCCGACGAATGTTCCGTTGGCTTTTGACAAACAGACTGTTTGGAAACGCATTACTCGAGTACTACAAGGCTGGAAAAGCACTCCCACTTCACTCAAAGATTATCATTATAGGAATCATTTCAGTCGTGTCAGGAATATCAATCTGGACCGTTACGAAACTAGGAGATCCTGGGTTTGGTCAAACGACCATTGCCCTCGTTGCTTTAATTGGGATTTGGTTCGTGGGTTGGAAAGTTCCAACAATTGAGTTAGTAGCACGCCCGAATTAGAGTTCTTTCAAATGGGCTGCGAGTCGGTCTGCGACTGCGATTCCAACCCCGCTACATGTTGCCGTTCCACCAAGGTCGTAGGTCAATGATTTCCCATCTTTTAGGTGCTCAGCAACACTTTGGTCGATGAGTTTTGAGACATGAAGTAAATCGTCATCATTTGAACGTCGAGCAAGCCAATCCAGCATCATCTGAATGGAATTGATACTCGCAATTGGATTGACTTTGTTCAATCCTGCATGCTTTGGTGCTGAACCGTGAACAGGTTCGAAGAATGCATGGTTATCTCCAATGTTACCAGATGCGGCCATTCCCATTCCTCCTTGAAGGACAGATGCAAGATCAGTTGCAATATCACCAAACATGTTTGATGTAACAACAACATCGTAGTGTTCTGGGGTTCGTGTGAGCCATTGTGTGAATGCGTCAATGTAACCGTAATCACGTACAATGTGTGGGTATTTCTCGGCAATTTTGTCGTAAGATCTTCGGAACAGTTGACATCCACGTGTTACGTTGCTTTTATCGATGCATGAAACTCTGTTCACGCTATCAACAGGGGCTCCATTCCGCGTCTCGGCAATATCAAATCCCATCTGAATCAATCGTTCAGATCCATGTGAAGAAATTGGGCGAGGATCGTATGCGACTTCCCCCTGTAAACCAGGGAATTCAATTGAAGGAGGTTCATATCCCTCAAGTCCCTTAGCACGTTGTGCACTTCGGTGGAGGAGAGAATGGTACAGTCCTTCGGTGTTTTCTCGAAGAATAACCATGTCAACAAGATCAGGATCCCAAATATTTGTGAAACGGCCATGAACCTTGTGTGGAACGCCTTCATACAAGCGAATTGGTCGAACATTTGCATACAGATCAAGTCCGCTTCGCATACCAAGAATTACTGAACCTCCGGCAAGGTCACCATTCGGCAAACGCGCACCAGGTTGGCCAATTGCTCCCATGAAAATAGCATCTGCTTCGTCTCGACAAAAGTCAAAAGAACCCTCAGCCCATTCTTCTCCAGTATCAAGATAATGTTGGCCACCACATTGAATTACGGTTTGTTCAAAACCATGATTTGTGTGTTGTTGAATGGTGTCAAGAATGCGTTGCGCTTCTATGGCAACTTCCTTTCCAGTGCCATCTCCCGGAAGGACTGCAATCAGATGGTCGCTCATGAACCTTCGAAGTACCAATAGCATATGAATGAGACGCTTTCTGTTTCATGAACGGCGGTTTCAATCAATGTCTGAATAAGCGGTGGCCCGTAAAGAGCATCGAAATTCCCAGTGCATCTGCTGCATCGATGACTTCCCGATCACGAATTGAACCGCCCGGTTGAACAATGGCAGATGCTCCAGCCATCGCGGCTTGTTCTAAACCATCAGCAAATGGGAAGAAAGCATCGCTCGCAAGAACACAATCCTTCGCTTTCTCTCCGGCTCGTCGAGCTGCAATTCGAACTGCTTCAACTCTGCTCGTTTGTCCCGGGCCAATACCTACAGTTGCAAGACCTTGAACCATGACAATTGCATTTGATTTGACTTGTTCACAAACACGCACAGCAAATTTCATTGAGTCGATTTCTGATTGTGTCACTTGTTTCTTGGTTACAGTTTTGGCAGAAGCCCAATCGATAATTGGTGGTTCTTCGGTTTGAACAATCCATCCACCTTCGATTGGCTTTAGAACCCGTTCTCGCATTAATGGGGCAAGACGATTTTGTGGTGATTCGATTGTAAGGAGGCGACGATTAGCCTTCTTCATGATGTACTTTTTAGCATCATCAGCGTATCCGGGAGCGATGAGAACTTCAATGAACAGTTCAGACATTGCTTGCGCTGTTTCGAGTGTGACGACCTCGTTGAAGCAAATAATAGAGCCAAATGCAGATTCAGGATCACTTGCTAGGGCATCCTTGAAAGATTGAACCTGTGTTGCTGAAAGTGCTACTCCACATGGATTGTTATGTTTTACAATCACACACGCATGAGGCGTATCAGGCCATTCATTTGTCGATAAAGAACGACATAATCGAAGCGTAGCATCAGCATCGGAGTAGTTGTTGTAAGACATTGCTTTACCACCTTCAACGTGGGCAGTTACAAGCGTAGAATGGCTGCCAATCGCTTCGTTTGAAACATAAATTGATGCGCTTTGATGAGCATTTTCACCGTATCGCAGAGATGACATTTTGTTCGCAGATGCAAGAAGAGTCGCATGATGTCGCTTTGCTTGTTCTTCTACATCATCATAAGATTCTGGCAGACCATTCCAACGGGAATGGAGTGTATTGGCAATAGCAACATCGTAGGAAGCGGTATGTTCGTATGCT
>JAKMFY010000231.1 GCA_022425185.1 Candidatus Poseidoniaceae archaeon
CCCTATAATCGAGCCGCCGAGATTGTCATCATCACCTTCAATCCAACTTATTTCCTTAAGGATTTTTTCATCAGTAATGTTGTCACCTAAACCCCCTCCAAGCCGAGCATTATCGGTTTGAATGTAAATGACCGCAATATCAGTAGACCATTCTTCTCTTACCTCGAGGAGGAGATCTGTTGACTCTGCTCCGTCTGGTAGAAATATCTCTACATCATCTTCAATCTGATCTTGGAAGTCCATGCCTCGTTGTCCAAGGAATGTAGCGATGATAATTAGGAGCATCACAAAGATAGCAGGTGATGCCAGTACGGAACGGTACAACTGTTCTGTACGCTTACTCGCATACCCATTGATGCTTTCTTTCCAGGAATCCATCTTCTCTCGAACAGGTTTCGTCGTTTGACGAAAACTCTCAATCATCTCCGAGAGTTGACCTGCCATGATGTAACCAGACGCACTTGATTGATGAACAATGCGACGATTTGTATTCAGTCGAGTCCAAATTCACGAACCAAAAGGATTCTCAAAAATCCACGAACAGTTTGCAAAATGAATCCTGTTGTGATCAAGGCTAATCCGAGTACGCCAACCCATACAGCAGTGAGCCCATCTCCGAGAACTGAATCAAGTTGATTTGTAACCCCTTGTGCAGTTTGCATTCCCATAGCAGCACCAGTAGCGAGTAGGCCAAGTCCAGGAACTCCTAGAGTAAGCAGTGGCTTTTTCTGAGACAGAGACAGCAATGCCCATGTCAAAACGGTAAATCCGTGTGAAACTGCGGTGAAGTTAGATCCTTTCGGGACATCATATCGAATGATGGTAGGCACTTCTTGAATGATGAGCTGCTTTTCTTTCGCATCTTCAAGCATCTCCAAAGATAATTCCATTCCATCCGCATCAAAACGGAGTCGATCGATTGCAGTTCTTGAAAACGCCCTGAAACCAGATTGAGTGTCTTTAATTCCGAGATCACTGGTTAAATTGCTTGCAGCAGTGATGACTTTGATTCCTAATCGTCGATATGCAGGCATTGAATTTCCTTCACCACCTTCGACAAATCTTGAACCGATTGTAAAGTCCGCTTCTCCATCGAGAATGGGTTGGACCAATTTTGGAATGTCCGAGGTATCGTGTTGTCCATCAGAGTCAAGGACGACGAGTACATCTGTGTCCCGTGTGCTTGTAGTTTGAAAGAGCGTTTTCAGTGCAGCACCGTAGCCTTGATTGCTTCGATGTCGGATGACGGTTGCTCCACAGGCCTCGGCAATACGAGCGCTGGAATCAGAAGATCCATCATCGATACAGATGACTTCGTCCACATATCGAAGGGCCATTGTTACAACAGTACCAATGGTCTCTTCTTCGTTATACATCGGCATACCCGCAATGATGCGGTAGGCCGAGTCATCCTTGCCCATTAATGAGACCTCGTAAATATAGAATATATAGTCATAATTGTGTTTTTGGGTTTTTTTAAGGGAAAAGGGTGATGCAAAGCCTGAACACTGCATCACCCGGCTTCATGGCCATAAATGATCATGATTACTACAATCGTTTTTCATCCTAATCGAGGAGTTGAGAAACGGTGGTGACTGCTCGTTCTCCAGCAATCACTCTTTGCAGAGCTGCCATGGACAATACGAGAGGAACATAGGATTCCCCGTCGCTTGTTTCATAGGTTTCACAATCTGCAAATGTTGCAGTATTGATGGATAATTTGATGGCACCGCCAGCATTACTGCGGCGGGCATATCCAACCAATAGGGTTCGGCTTTCTTCGTCTTGCTTCGTTTCTTTCTTTGTCTTGCTCATTTTCAACACATCCACTCACTTCGTGAGGTAATGTAAACGAAGAACTTCAACGGTTATCAAAGCCATTGGTAAAGAGGCTGAGATCGGGTGCGCTAGGGACATTTCCAATACTTTCGGATTGGATTGGCTTCCACGTTTGCACATTTTTTTCTCTCTTCCATCCCAAAGCGACAAGTGCAAAAAGACTCAAAATTCCTATTGTGATGAGCATGAAATGTTCTGCAACCTGACTTGCATATGTTGTACTTTGTTTGGATTCTTCACTTGCAATCGGTTCAACAAAGGCTTCTTGTGCTTCAACAAAAGTCAAATCAAATTGTTGGCAATCGATCATAGAATCTGCAATTGCACATACACTTCCTCCGAATGTACCTGGGATGAGCGAAGTAACTGTTGCCTTATTTTGTTCAATCTCGATGGACAAACCTGACTCAAACTCGTAGATTATTTCCAAAGTATCCTGATTCGCATATGTCATGATGTGAATTGGTTCCCAGGTTTCCACATTTTTCTCTCTCTTCCATCCCAAAGCGACAAATGCAAGAAGACTCAAAATTCCTATTGTGATGAGCATGAAATGTTCTGCAACC
>JAKMFY010000235.1 GCA_022425185.1 Candidatus Poseidoniaceae archaeon
ATTATAGGGAGAGGTATGGATCATGACAAAACAGATTATGGGAACATTGACGGTGTTCTCTGGATCATTTCTCCAGCCCAGATTATGAAAGAAATCAATTCTGCAGATGGACGTTTCAATGAGTCCATGTGTGTCCATGGAGTGAATACACGACTGCCTGTTGACATCGATTGTTCGAATTTGCCTGACGGAGGAAGGTATGCTATTCCAGACCAAAATACGATTGATCAAATCATTGAGAACTCAAGTGGTTCATTTGAGGCACTCATCAAAGATACGAACGACAATGATTTGAGTTTCGATAGCGATGGCGATGGTGACCCAACCAATGACATGGATGGGGATGGGGTGTGGGATACAACAGCCGTCATCGTTGGGATGCGATCTGATGTTCCAGAACCGTGGGGCGATTTTGATGTATTACTCGAACATTTTGAGGAGATCATTGACAACAGGCCGGCAGATTCCCAATCGACAGAAATGACCATGACGGGATTAACCAAAACTCTTGAAGACATATCTGATGCAATTTACAAGGATCTCATCAAAATGATGCCCTTTTCAGTCCTGATGACAATCCTTGTCATCTCATTCCTTCACAGATCCGCAAAGGTTGTCATCATCACAGGAACTCCTATTCTTCTTGCTCTTGCAGTTACGTTTGGAGCATCTGTCATCTTGAAATGGACCCTTACTCCTATGATTGTTGCAACCTTCCCGATCTTAATCGGACTCGGGGTAGATTATGCACTTCACATGGTGAATCGTATCGAAGAGGTCCGGCGAAAAGAACTTGAACGGATTCTTGAGGAAAACGAAAGAAGAAGACGGCAAGGAAGAGAGCAACTCGAAGAACCGGATTTGTGGGATAAAGAATTCTATATTGAATGTGTTACGAAGATGGCTGGTTCAACAGGGGTTGCAGTCTTTTTGTCTGCCCTTACAACAATCGTTGGATTCTCCGTGTTGATTGCTCCACAAATTGTTAGCATTGCTCCAATACGCTCCGTCGGATTAACGCTCGTCGTGGGTATCATGTCCACGCTTATGTTCTCAATTGTACTCGTTCCTGCATTGGCTTGGCTTCTAAAATTCCACAAACGAAGCAATCCAGGTATGTGGAAGAACATAGGAAAAGTACCTGTTCGATTCTTTGTCGTCATTTTACTGGTAACAGGAAGCATTACTGCTTATGGTGTAGCAAACATGGATGAGCTAAACAAACCAATTACAGGTTCGAGTGAAGCTCCTGAAGGTATTGAATCTCTTGATAAAATCGCACAATATTCTGAGCAATTCGATAGCGGCCAAACCTCTATGTTTGTCTTTGATGCTACGAATCGTCCAAATGATAACGATACATCCAACATCCGTGATTTACCAGTTATGGATGCTGTAGATATGCTTGAGCAAAAGATCGATGCCGTTGAGAGCACGAATACAACCAGCATCGTCACCTTCCTCAAAGCCGTGCCTGTAAGCATACAACTTACAGATGATATCGTCTTCTACGAAGGTTCTCTTTGGGATTTATTGCATGATGAGTGTTGGGAAAGTGATGATATCATTGAATGCAACATTTGGCTCGGCCTAGAAGCATCAGGACCAGGAGGACGTGAAGCACTCCGTAGGGACATGGTAAATGCTGCGTTTGATACACTTTCACTTGAAGTTCGCTCAATGCTCTTTAATCAAGATGAAACAAAGGCGATTATCTATGTTGATCAGCCGTACATGAACCTCAATATCGCCTCTGATCTGCGTGATCAAATCGACGAAATTCTGACACTACCTCCGGAACTTAGTCAAACTCGAACCTCAAAACTCACTGGTGGATTACCTGTTTCCCTTGATATCAATGAAGGAATTCATGACACGCAATCAAGAACAACGATTCTAACATTAATCATCTTGACAATCGTTCTAGCCATCGTATTCCGTTCTGTCCGATTAGGTGTAATTACGATGATTCCAGTTGCTGTTGTCATTTTATGGCAGCCACTTCTGATGCAGAGTGGAGATGT
>JAKMFY010000237.1 GCA_022425185.1 Candidatus Poseidoniaceae archaeon
ATAAAACAGTTGCACGTCAACTAAAATCACTCAAATTCACTGCACCGATTGGACTTGCAATGGCCAGTGCTCGTATTGATGCAACAGGATCAACCACTCTATCAAAAGGACTTGAAATGGAACTTGATGGACTAAATCAAATCTTCTCTACAGAAGATGCTCTTGAAGGATTAAGTGCACTTATCGAAGGACGTAGAGCAACGTACAAAAATGCCTAAGCCCATTTGTCACTCATCGATTGAATCGATTTGAGAATCGCCGATAGATCAACCGATTCACCTTGTTCTTGAGCGAGGAGAAGATTGTTCTCAACAGCATCAACGAGAGCTTGCTCAGGTTCTTCACCAAGAAGATCAGCAACGACTTCTTTCAAGGGTTTTGCCTTACCTTGAAGAATAGCAATTTGTGCTTTTATTTTCTCTTCATCATCCTTTGGTGGACGTACGTTTGAACTCAAGCCATCACCTTCATTTTTATTTTTTTATCTGATTCAAGCCAGTGGTCCCAAGTAACAATTTCCTGGTCAGTCCATGATGAAAGCGGGCCAATAGCACCAAGTCGTTTTGCAGAATCGTCTTCTTTCATGTTACAACTTTCTTTAACGCCAGGGGCTCCTAAGACAAGAGCACGGTCAAGAATACCTTGCGCCACAGCGAGACTGTTTCGATCGGTTGAACTCCAATAAGCATGGAATCCAGGATGTGTATGAACCCATAAACGGAACGGAGCCATCATGCCAACAGGTGGGCGTAATGGGACTCTTCCAGGCGACCCCCAATCGATTTGGATTGCTCCATTCGCATCGATGAGTACGGATGTTTCAAGCCCTGCAATCAATGAAAGGTTGTAGACTAAATCCCATCGACCATGCTTAGCAGCTCGTCTTTGTACCAAGAGCAATTCCTCAGTTTCAACCCCTTTCGCCTCGGCTTGGAGGCAAGCAGCCATCCAATGCTCAAATGTCAATCCCATTTCCTCAAGTTTTGTGACAGGAATCAAGCGCTCACCTCTGGGAATTTAAGTTCACCAAACATGATGCTGCCCATCCGTTCTTTCAAGCCAGGTTGATTTCGTAATTGGCCGATAAGCCATGTAGCGCCAGCGGCAGCAGCATTAACGTAACCAAACTGAATGTTCCCTGCTTCGAGCGCTCCCTTAATTTGGCAACTCGCTGGTTCGTGGTCTGGTGTCATCATTTTCACTAATTCAGCATCGGATTCACTTGTGAAGTAAACATGACCGTCTCCAGTAGACCTCATGTCAATCCATGGGATTTTGGAAGTGTGAACCAATCGACGTGGAAGAGGGCGATCTACGCCTATGAGAATGAAGTCATAGTCTTCAAGTTGCTCTGCAGTTCTCAGATTCTCTGGGACGGAATGACATGTTACGAATTTAAAATCTGTAAATTTTTGAGCAAGAACTTCTGTCTTTGGCTTGCCAATATCGGAGTTTGTAAATCGTTGATGACCAAGATTTGTCGCCTCGACGATATCTCCATCCATAAGAGTGATTGTGCATGTCCTCTGAATTCGTTCAAGTGCTGGAGCGAGAAGTTCGATGGTTAAGCCACCAATTCCACCAACACCTACGAGCAATATATTCGGGTTCCCCTGTTGTTCCATAACAACTTCAACGTCGACTCTTTATGAAGAAAAATCTAATTTTGAATCAAGGGGAGCTTTTTCGTTGGTGGTGCAATACCCAAATCTTCAGGGAAAAACATCTCAGGGTCAGGAAGAGGAATAGGAACAATCTCTCTACCAATGAGGGCCACTCGACTTGGACGACTTTCTGATAGAACCCGACGATCAACCTGTGGTGCGAGTTCGTTTGAAAAGTTGAGAATATCTTCGTGACTTGGCATGTTTTCCATAGAGAGGTTCTCTCTGCTATGACCGACGTACACGTAGCCTTTGGCTTCAATCCAATCAGGGTCTGCACGATTGTCAAGGGCTGCAAATTGTGTGATGTGTTCAGAAGACATGTTGATCCCTTTCATCATGGTATGTCGGCATACAATCCGAGTATCGAGGCTAGGGAGTAAATCGATTGTTTTCTCAAATTGATTCCATGCACCATTACCCCATTTTGGTCGACATACTTCATCGAATACTTGCTTATTGGGGGCATCGACCGATACGTAGAGTTGAGTCGGAAGTGTATCTAAATTTTCCAAGACTTTAGGAAGCGTTCCATTGGTAACGAGCATTGTCGTCATTCCATGCTTGTGACACAAATCCATGTATTCGCCAAGTTTGGTGTAGAGGGTTGGTTCACCATTGAGTGAAATTGCCACGTGCTTGGGATCTTGAGCCTCCTTGAATTTTTCAGGAGTAACCTTGTCATTTCCACCAAATCCTGAGAGCAATCGGCGTTGTGCTCGGACACTTTCGTAAAGGAGTTCAAGAGGATCTTGGTCCGTTAACTCAAGCGTATCCATGTGTGGCTCTCGCCAGCAGTATGTGCAGGCAAGATTGCATTGGTCAACAACAGGAGACATCTGCATGCATGTATGGCTCTTTACTCCATAGAACGTCCCTTTGTAGCAGGCACGATCACGGAGAAGTGATTCTTTTGTCCAGTGGCATGTCTTCACGCCGCCATGTTCTCCAACAATGTGGTAGCGTTGCTTTTGCAGTTTGGCTTTCAATCCTGGATCCATACCCATGTCGATTACTCCTAGAGCCGGATTCTTCGATTGAGTTGCCTCGATTGAGAACGGCTCGGATGGGCAAGCCTCACCTTCTTCTCACTTGAAGAAAACGGTCATCGACGAAGCAATGGTAAGACGGCATTTGCAGCCTTCTCAGCAGCATTTGCAACATCATCAAGTCGTTGCAAGACACGATACATATGCATAGCAGCCAATGGTTCACCATCGCCGTTTGTGAAGACATACGCCGCAGCATTTGCTTCAACACCATCTGCTTCGTGTTCAACCAGATTGACTTCGCGAATCAATGCATAGACTTCATCGACTCCAGCCTTCGTGCGACCGCTGATATGGTATTGGCGTAGTGCCTCAATCAGATCTTCGTATTTGGCGACTGTTTTGGAAACAACTTCAGCCATTTCAACCAAATTTTCTCGAGCAGTCTCATCATCCATGAGTGGGCGGAAGGAGAGTTGTTCTGCTACGTTCTGTGCATAATCAGCAATTCTGTCTTGGCGACTTACCATATGGAGGAATGAATCCGAGTCAGCTGCGATACCGAATCGCAGGTCTTGACTTGCAAGTTCTCGAATCTCAGACTTGATCTTATCAGCGCTGTGTTCTGCTTCAACAGTCTCTTCAATTTCTTGACTTGCATCTTCACCAGCACAAGCCTTCTTGACTGCAGCAACCATCTTTTCAACAGTAACTTCAACAGCCTCTGCGTGCTTATGGAACAGGTCGAATGGAGTTGGACCATCAGCCTTTGAACCACCTGCATCTGAAAGAGCATCCTCAACATAGATTTCATTTTCACGAGATTTCCACATAGCATAGCCAACCGTCATGAAGGCGATTGGGAGGAGAATGATCATCTTCAGGTCGTCTCCACCCGATGCGATGTAAATCGTTGCAGCACCAAAAGCGGCGACAGGAACACTTGCAACCCAGGAGGCCGCAATCTTTCCAAAGACTCTGAAATCCACCGCTTTCGCTCCGCCTGCTAATCCTACACCAACAACTGCTCCAACCAGGGTGTGTGTTGTTGAGACTGGAACTGCAAGGAATGGCATAGAGAAGATGAGGATCGTTGTCGCAGCTCCGAATTCAGCAGCGAAACCACGGGTTGGAGTGATGTCTGTAATCTTCTTTCCAATTGTTTCCATGACTCTCCAACCCCATGTCATAACTCCGATCGCAATACCTGCAGAACCGAGAAGAACAAGCCAGAGAGGGATATCCGCTTTTTCCATAAGCATTCCAGTATCGTTGGAAAGAACTTGCCAAACAGCAGCCATAGGACCGATTGCATTGGAACGATCGTTTGCACCATGTGCGAACGCTACGTATGCTGCTGTGATGATTTGGAGCCAAACGAAGATACGTTCAACACCACGGAATCCTTTGCTCTCTTGCTTGATGTCGATTTTCTTGAGGATGAGGAACAGGCAGAAAGATGCAATTGCTCCGATTACTGCAGCGAGCATAAGTGAATTAATTGGAAGCCAAGCATTGTCTGCGAACGGATCCCAAACTCCATTTTCTTTGGCAGGAAGCCAGTCATACTTGTCTGCAATCCATTCATTCGACTCTGCTTTTGCAAAGAATCCTTTCAGTGCTTTGAATTGGAGAGCAAGACCCAAGACAAAGAAGGTCGGGAAGGCAAGAATCGGGGCCAACCACAAGGAACGTTCTTCTGGATTGTCAGAATCTAAGATGAGTTTCTTGATGATATAGTAGGAGAAGAAAGCGATTAATGCTCCCATTATTGGGCTTGCTACCCAACTCATGACCACCTTTCCAACAACTTCCCAGTCGATGTATTCTGCATCGTGATCAACCTCTAGAACCAATCCTACACCAATGATTCCACCGATGATGGAATGCGTTGTTGATACAGGGAGTCCGAATCGAGTTGCGATGGTCAACCATGTTGCGGCAGCCATCATTGCAGCGATGAAACCAAATGCGATATCATGAGAAATATCAGGAGTAACAGTCGAGAAATCAACGGTAAGGATTCCTTTTCGAACAGTTTTGGTGACCGCATCCCCTGCAAAGAAAGCACCCGCGAATTCAAAAATAGCAGCGATAATGACCGCTTGCTTGAGTGTTAATGCACGAGACCCAACAGAGGTTCCCATTGCATTTGCGACATCATTCGCACCGATATTCCAGGCCATATAGGCGCATACAATTAAGGCTAGGGCAATTACAACAACTGTGATTGGTTCCATATAGAGTTCTATCGATATAGGGTATATATTCCAAACTCCATATATTCTATATAGGTATATTTAGACGCAAGTCCGATACCATGGCATCCGGTCCCGGCGATACTTCTCTGCGCAAAATCCAATCAACTGGCGGTGGGACCTTCACCCTAAGTTTGCCAAAACAGTGGGTTATCAAGCAACATCTGAAAACAAGAGACGCCATTAAGATCGATTGGAGGCCAAGTGGAGCGTTACGATTGACGCCTTTGGAATTCGATAATACAACAGTCAGAACAATAATCTATGATTTAGAAAACCTCTCCCAAGAGAGTCTCTTCGACCATCTTATGGGTGCCTATATCGCAGGAGCTGATATCATAAAAGTGCGATATAAGTTGCAGAATCAGAGAAATTTACGGCAACAAATCCGTCGGTTTTTGAGGGCTACTCGTGGCTTTGAAATGTATTCGGAAGAGGAGAATGAATTTGAATTACGTTGCCTACTTAACACTGGAGACATGCCGATTTCTTCAAGCCTCAATCGTATGTACTTGCAACTTTCCAGTTCGATAAGGGACATTCTAAGTGTGTTCCAAGGAGAGGATCCATCGTTTCTTGACGATTTGGATGAGCGAGAAAGCGAAATTGATGCACTCCTTCACCTAATAGAGCGCCAGGTAAGACTGCTGGTTGACAATTATTCCATTGCAACCAAACTGAACATGACGCGGATTCAATCCCTTGAATCAGGCAATCTAGCGCGTTCACTCGAACGCATGATGGACCATGCAATTCTTATTGGAATGAATGTGAAAGTTAATTTCGATAAATTAGCTCACAAAGGAAACACATCTTCGTTGAACAAATTACCCGAATGGCAGAACTCACTCAAAGAATTGATGATCAATATACGAATAAGAGATGCTAAGCGAATTGAAGAAGCACGCACAAATCTCAAGATGATTCAAAATGAGTTGAAGGAAAATGAACGAACGCTCTTCAAGGATACGAACAAGCATGAATGGGCACTGCACGAGTTGACAGTTTCAGAATCCATTCGCCGACTTTGTGCATATGCTCGTGACTTTGGAGAGTCTCTGATCAACATGAATGCGTACAAGGGAATAAGGCGAGACAGAGAAGGTGTTTAATGAAACACTTAATGTTTTAGTTACACCTTTGTGTTGGCCTTTTCACCTCCTCTTTGAATAGGTCGGGCGCCTACTTCTATACAGGGACAACAATGGATATTGAACTAGAGACCTACGTAAACCAAACAATGGACAGACAACAGTATAGGAGTGGAATTTTCTCAAGTCTTCTTGAGCGATATGCTCGTGCAGTTGCATACTACAGAGCTCCAGTAGATACCCGCGGAATCCCTGTAATTAAGGAGGAATAAATAATGGATAAATATTTAGAAAGCTACGTTGAAAACGCAATTGATAACCTTGAATACCGTAATGGAATTCGGTTTTTACCGAGTTGGATGAATAAGATTCTTTCCAGTGTTCGTCGATCGTGAATCAAGGGCAACTGTCTTGAATGATTGGCTTCAAGTCAACCCATGAGCAACTGGGCGCCGCATCTTCTCGGCTTGGCCACTCCTCTCTCTGCAATCATCTGCTTGATGATCGGTGGTTGGTGGATGATTGTCCCCATCGTTCTTTTACTCGGAATTTATCCTTTCATGGATACACTTGCTGGCTCTACCACGGTTTTTGATATTGAAGACGAAGGAAAAGGTCACGACTTTATTGTCCATTTGCATGGTCTGCTGGTGCCACTCATTGTTGCAGCGTTGCTGTATCGGGTGTGGGACGGTCTCGGCTCCATTTCCATTCTCGTCCCAATTCTATGCGCAGGTCTGGCCACAGGAGCTGCAGGTGTTGTAGCCGCACATGAACTCGGTCACAGAAAACCTAAATCGTTCAGTTGGTGGCTTGCTCGTCTCGATCTTTTCTCCGTTCTTTACCTTCACTTCACTGTTGAACATAACCACACCCATCACAAGCATTGGGCCAGAGAAGTTGATCCAACAAGTTCCCCTTGGGGCAGAAGTATCTACGTTCACTTATTGAGAACAATCCCTCTGCAATTAAGAAACGCCTTCAGGATTCGTAAAAAAGATGCAACAATATCTGTAATCTTGGAACTTAGTTTGTTGATATCTCTTGCTGTTTGGGGGCTGGAATACTTTGTTGCTTTCCTCGGTCAAGCACTCGTAGCGATTTATCTCCTTGAATTTGTGAATTACATTCAACACCATGGTCTGCTGCGCGGAGAAGATGAGCGCCCTAACGCATCCCATGCTTGGGAAAGTCGAAGCCGTTGGTCAAAATATACCTTGATGAATTTGACACTCCATGCTGCTCATCATCTTCGTTCAAGTACACCTTATGAGCGGCTAAAACCATCTGACGAATCTCCACAGTTACCTGGAGGCTATTATCAAATGTTTTGGATATCGTTGATTCCACCACTCTTTCATCGAATGATGAGAAAGCGTGTTGATCATTCTGGTGGAATTGGTGGAGCATAGCCCCCATTGACGGCTTCTTGAACAATTTTCACGTCTGATTCGACCATCATTTGAACCAATTCCTCGAAGGTTGTTTTGGTTTCCCAACCCAACTTTTCCTTAGCATAACTTGGATCTCCGATGAGGAGATCAACTTCAGCTGGACGGAAGAATTTCGGATTTTTACGAACACGAACTATGCCTGATTGGTCTGTAGCGATTGTATCTGCGTCTTCGCCAGACCATGTTAGGTCCATTCCGACGTGAGAGAACGCAAGAGAAATCATATCACGAATACTGTGAGTCCGTCCTGTGGCAATGACATAATCATCAGGTTTGTCTTGTTGAAGCATCTTCCATTGCATTTCAACATAGTCGCCAGCAAATCCCCAATCACGCTTTGACTCGACGTTTCCGATGTAGAGGCATTCATCGAATCCATGCTTGATGCGGGCAGCCGTCATTGTTACCTTTCGTGTGACGAATTCAAGACCACGTCGTGGGCTTTCGTGGTTGAAAAGAATTCCAGTGCATGCGAACATATCGTATGATTCTCGGTAGTTTCGAGTGATTTCAAACGCCATAACCTTTGCACATCCGTACGGAGAGCGAGGATGGAATGGTGTTTCCTCTGATTGTGGAACTTCTCGTACCTTTCCATATTGTTCGCTTGAACCTGCTTGGTAAAATCTGCAATCTGGAGCATGCTTTCGAAGGGCTTCAAGACACCGAAGTGCTCCAAGTCCTGTAATGTCTGCAGTCATCATCGGAGATCTCCATGATTCTGGTACAAACGACATTGCACCAAGATTGTAAAACTCATCAGGTTTCACTTGATGAACTGCGTTATCGATGGAGTTCTGGTCAGTTAAGTCACCGTTGACTAAGTGGAAGTTATCATTCGACATCAAGTGGTTGATGAGGCTACGTCCTAAGCTTGGTTGAGAGACTCGTCGAACCAATCCGTAGACGATGTATCCCTTTTCTAGGAGTAATTCTGCTAGGTATGAACCGTCTTGACCAGTGACTCCCGTGATGAGGACAGTTCTTTCGCTCATACAGAATCCTAAACCTTTCCTCTTTTGAAGGCGTCGGAATTACGCTTGAACCGGAATTCTTTGATACATACAAATCTACTAAAGGATAGAGGCATTCCCTAGAAGAGTATATTATGTACACGTCGAAGGGAAATTTATGCTGACGGTAAACGATTTGACCAAGAGTTTTGGTTCTGGTTCAAACAAGTTAGAAGTCCTCAAAGGCGTGGATATGACCATCACAAAAGGTGAGATGGTTGCCTTAATGGGTCCATCCGGTTGTGGTAAATCCACTTTATTGAACATCATTGGAGGTCTTTTGTCTGCAGATGGTGGAGAAATCGATCTCGAAGGCCGTACGTACGGGCGACAGAAGCCTTCTGATGTTGTTGATATTCGACGAAAAGGAGTTGGATGGATATTCCAAGACTTCCACCTTGTCCCATCGCTCTCTGCGAAAGATAATGTTGCCATGGCTCTCGAATTGTGTGGTTACAAAAGCGAAGAAGCTGAAGAGCGTGCAGTTGCCGCTCTGAACGAGGTTGGACTCGGTGATCGAACGCATCACATTCCTGATCAATTATCTGGTGGTCAACAACAACGTGTCGCAATCGCTCGAGCGATTGCAGGAAAGCGTTCCATTTTGCTTGCAGATGAACCTACAGGGAATCTTGATATTGCGAGTGGTAAAGAAATCTTGGAATTGTTCAAGAGATTGTGCAATGATGAGGAGAATCCAATTTCGATTCTAATGGTTACGCACGACCCAGATCTTGCAACACAAGCGGACAGAATGTTGCTCTTGCGAGATGGTAAGACCTTCGCAAGCGACATACGAAGTGCTTGGGGTATAGAGG
>JAKMFY010000258.1 GCA_022425185.1 Candidatus Poseidoniaceae archaeon
GTTCAATGGATACCAGTGACCGTTCATTCACAATTACAAACTATGGTAACAGAGAGGACCGCTTTACAATTTCATTGAGCGTTCCGGAAGGAATGGTTGCCGAGATTATCGATCCTATGCCAATTGACGGCGTTTCTACAACACCGGTTATTGCTTCTGGAGAAACATTTGATGCAATTGTACGATTCAGATTCCTTGATGGTAGCGATGGTTCACAAACACTTGGATTGACAGCGACTTCCGTTAACGAACCCTCTATCTCAGGAACTGGTGAAGCAACATATCTCGTAGGTCGTCAAGGAACAATTGACTTGGTTCCTCCTCCTCGAATAGATGTTTCAGAGGCAAATTTGGTCTATACAATGGATATCGAAGTAAAGAATAAACTCAACCCTGCAGTCTCGCCTTCTCAAACCATTTCTATCGACAAGGTCGATGGCAACTGGTCGAGTTACATCAGTGTTCGAATCGACAGTAATGACCGAAGTTTCTCACTTCCATCAGATCAATCTAGAATCGTAACAATCGAAATTACAGTTACTGATGCGACACTAATCAATTTGCCAGGAGATTCCCTGACCGTTGACTTTTCCATCTATGCAACCTCTCTTACAGTCGCAGATTCGCCAACGACAAATCTGCAAGTGAAACTGTTGAAACAATCAGCAAGCAGTGATGACGGTGATGGAGCATCATCTGAAGACGACGGAGAATTGGTCAAAACAATCGTTCTTTGGTCTGGATTCTTGATTGTTATCCTCGTTCTTGGTTTCATCACATTCAAGATTGTGACCACAGTTGAGAAAGATGACGACATGGATGACTGGGACGACCTCATGTACGAGGATTCCCTTACCGCTACATACGGTGCAGTCGCTTCTGCTCCAACAGTTCCTATGTCACCGCCACCAGCTCCGAGTGCTCCTGTAGAGGAAGCGCCGCCGGCTCCTCCTGTTGTTTCAGGAGCGCCTCCAATACCAGCAGAAGGATTGCCACCTGGCTGGTCCAATGAGCAATGGAATGCTTACGGCCAACAGTACCTTGATGGTAAAATGTAGTTGGAAGGTCTGTCGTAGGGTTCAAAACCCACAGCACCCAGCCTTGAACCGTAGGTGATACAATGTATGGAAACGGACAAGCACCAATCTTCATTCTAAAAGAAGGAACTCAGCGTACTCGTGGGCGTAGTGCTCAATCAAACAACATCGCAGCAGCAAAGGCTGTTGCAGACTCTGTACGCTCGACTCTTGGTCCGAAAGGTATGGACAAAATGCTCGTAGATTCGATGGGTGACGTCGTCATCACAAACGATGGTGCCACAATTCTCAAAGAAATGGATATTGAACACCCTGCTGCTAAAATGATTATTGAAGTTGCAAAAACGCAAGAGCAACATTGCTACGATGGTACGACCTCTGCGGTTGTTCTCTCCGGTGAACTACTCAAGCGATCTGAAGATCTTATCGAGCAAAACGTCCATCCGACAGTTATCTGCGAAGGATTTAGACTTGCAGCTGAAAAAGCAATTTCTCTTCTCGATGGTCACGGAATCTCGACCAACGACAACGATGCAGTCCTTCTCGAAGTTGCAAAGACCGCTCTTACCGGCAAATCTGCTGGAGCAGTAAAGGCGTTCATGGCAGATATCTGTGTACGTGCAGTCAACGCTGTTGGTGTTGTTGATGAAGGTGAGCGAATTGTCGACCTCGGTGATATCAAAGTCGAAAAGCGTCAAGGTGGATCGATTAAAGATTCAACTCTCATTGATGGTATTCTACTCGACAAGGAAAGAGTGCATGCAGGTATGCCAAGAAGCGTGAATGATGCTCGAATTGCACTGATAAACTCAGCAGTTGAAGTAAAGAAGACTGAAGTTGATGCGAAGATTCAGATTACGGATCCTAATCAACTCGCTTCCTTCCTTGCGGAAGAAGAAAACTACATTCGCGGTCTTGTTGACAAAATTACAGCATCTGGTGCAAATGTTCTCATTTGCCAGAAGGGTATTGACGAACTTGCTCAACACTACCTTTCAAAGGCAGGTGTCTTCACAATCCGCCGTGCAAAGAAATCCGATATGGAAGCTCTTTCAAAGGCAACAGGTGCTCAGATTGTCACAAATATGGACGATCTTTCTGCTGAAGACTTGGGTCATGCTGCTCGTGTCGAAGAAAGAAAGATTGGCGAGAGTGATATGACATTCGTCACTGGATGCCCTCAAGCCAAATCGGTTTCAGTTCTCCTCCGTGGTGGAACTGAACACGTTGTTGACGAAATTCGTCGAGCATTCGATGATGCTGTTGGTGTTGTTTCTGTTGCTTGGGAAGACGGAGCTGTTCTTACAGGTGGCGGTAGCGTACTTGCTGCTCTGAGCAGAGATCTTCGTACCTATGCTGAGACAATCGGCGGAAGAGAGCAAATGGCAATCGAAGCATTTGCTTCTGCTCTTGAGATTATTCCCCGAACACTTGCAGAAAACGCAGGTCTTGATCCAGTCACGACACTTATTGCTCTCCGCAAAGCACATGCTGATGGCGCATCCCATGCCGGAATCAACGTCTACGAAGGTGGCGTGGTTGACATGAAGGACGGAAACGTTTTGGAGCCTCTGCGAGTCGTAGAACAAGCAATTCAATCTGCTACAGAGACTGCAATCATGATTCTACGTATTGACGACGTCATCTCTTCCAAGGGTGTCAGCATGGCTGATGGATTTGGCGGAGACGGCGACTTCCACATGTGAGCAGTCTCCAATACTGGGGCTTGAAAATACCCGTGGTCGGGTGGCAAGGTTGAAAGGCCGATGTTAGGTGGGATAATTGTCTGCGAAGCGGACGCTTTGAGGGTCTAAAAATGACAGTCGTTGCAAAGGTATGGATTGACGAAGACTGCATCACCTGTGATGCATGCCAAGACATCTGCCCAGAAGTGTTTGAAGTAACCGATGAAACCTCGCAAATTCTTGCTGCTGTTCGCCTTGATGGTGGATTCGATAGAAACGAAGGTAAGAGTCCGCTAACAGGTGATTTAGGTGCTCAATATGCAGATATTATTCTCGAAGCTGCAGAAGCCTGTCCTGTGGAAGTCATCAAGTTTGAACTTGTCTCAGACGGTGCTGAAACCGAAGAAGTTGTTGAAGCACCTGCAGCGGAAGTCGCTGTTGCACCAGCAGCAGCGGTTGCAGTTGGAGGCTCTGCATCAGACGAACTCACTGCAGTTCTCGGTGGAGATCGTTCACTCACCATTCTTTTCGGTTCTCAAACAGGAAACGCAGCAGGTCTTGCTGAAAAGACTGCAAAACTTGCGTCGAATTATGGATTAAATGCAAACGTAGTCGATATGGATGGCTACAACAAAGCAAATCTTGCTTCCATCAAGCGTCTTCTCATCATCACATCAACGTGGGGTGAAGGAGAAATGCCAGATAACGCAGAAGATTTGTGGCAATCTG
Organism: Candidatus Poseidoniaceae archaeon; assembly: GCA_022425185.1. GTDB lineage: Archaea > Thermoplasmatota > Poseidoniia > Poseidoniales > Poseidoniaceae > MGIIa-L2. The sequence goes on from JAKMFY010000258.1 coordinate 3,452, forward strand.
TCCAATCAGATGCACCTGGTTTGTCCGCTATGCACTATTCTGTATGTGCAATCGGAGACACTTCCTATGACGAATTCTGTAAGGCAGGAACCGACTGGGATGACAAATTATCCAGCCTTGGAGCACACAGTGTGCAACCTATTCAGATGTGTGATGTCGATTTCGATGAACCTTGGACTCAATGGGTCCTTGAAACACTCCCACGAATCGCATGTGTCGATGACTCAGGAACACTTCAACTCGAACTCATTGATGAGATGGCAGCTTACGGAACATCAGATGACGACGATGTTGTCGAGGGAGACTTCGCACCGGGACACATCGACCATTCAGACATTCATGTTGAGTTGGAACTCTTCCGCTATTGCCCTTCACAAGGAGAAAATGGCTGGGACGTCATCGCCACCACAGTTCCTGCATCAGCATCACTTGAAGACCTCTTCATCAACTTCCAACGAGATGTTGATGGAAGTTTCGCCTTCCGTCGTGGAAACACTGCCGGAACAGCAACGACAGGAGTTCGTGCAAATGGACGCATAGTCTTAGCAGATATCGCCCGTGTCGGTGAACTTGTCAACAATGGCCGATTGCGTATCGAGCCTTTACCTGGATTCCCAATTCTCAGAGATCT
>JAKMFY010000267.1 GCA_022425185.1 Candidatus Poseidoniaceae archaeon
GGTGAGCTGAGACGTAGGAAGTGGGCCCTAGACCGGCATATTGCGCGGCGGAGTTCCCAGTTTGCCAATCGTGTGGGTTCGTGGTTGGACAAACAGGAGTACGCAGGCGGCATCGGGTTGACCCAACTCGATTGGGCGCCAGGGGCTGCAGAAGCGTTTACTGCCCGCGGTATGCCTTACATTATGTTCGTCCGAGACGATACGGTTTTCCGCCTTGAGGAACGATTTCGACCCGCAATGGAGGGCGCAGCTCTCGTGTGTGCGGCTGGAGAAGGTCTGCTCGCTGATATTCGGTCTCGGTTCTCCATTCAACAAGGTCATAGCGTTCCATTGCCAATCGATTTCAGTGGACGTTTTGGGAGCAAGGATGATGTCAACACTTTGCGATTAACTGAGCAGGCAAAGAGACCAGACGGGGCACCACCCACGATTGGGATCATGGTCGTTACCCCTGAGAAGGGGTTACGGATGTATCAACGCCTCTTACCAAGACTGCTTGAGCGCTGGCCTGAGGCTGAAATTCACATAGCAGGCGGTAGTTCCTACCCGCAACAACTCGCCCATCACCCAAACGCACGCGTGTTAGGTCATGTGGATGCAGCGACTTTCTTCGCAAGCATTGATGTTCATCTTATTCTGTTTGAGACGACCGGGTCGTGGGGCCGAGTCATCGGTGAAGCAGGTTTATTTGGAGTACCAAGCGTAACATCTGACGTTGGTTCGCAAAAGGAAGCCTTGGGTGAAGGAGGCATTCTGGTGCCCGATGGTCATGATGTTGATGCCGTTATTGATGCCTTGAGGAATGTTTACGATGAACGTGAGCGTTATGGTGCGTTGGCACGGAATCACACTCAAATGGTTGATCATCGCCGTTCCATCGCAGCGTTCCGAAGCGGTCTTGAAGACCTATTCCATGACCGATAATCGGTTGATTGTGATCCGTGCTTTATTCCAATAGAGTCGATTTGCTGACAGTTTTATTTTTTTCTTAATTGAAATGCCCCCTTGGAACAGGTAGGTCGGTTTTGCGGCGTAGTTCACACGATCTGTCCAATACCTAAATTTGGACACTGCATCTTTGAACAACTTGGATTCCTTATTCGTGGCCAATTCAGTAAAAATTATCTGCGATTGGTTCTCAAGTACGTGCTTCGCACACTGAATGATTTGTAGTTCAAATCTCTCAACATTCATGCACCACTTTCTTATGCCCAAGGTCTTAGGAGAAAATACGAACGCCTCGGCGTTGGTGATGAAGATGGGCGGCAATCTCATACATGATTCGCAGTCAGCGACTCAAGAAAACAACCGTTCATCTACGAAAGAGAGGAATGGTTGAGGAAAGCATGAGACTCATTTTTCTGACCAATCATTGGCCCTACCCTCCTGGAGAGACGTTCCTTACATCAGATCTTGAAGCGATATCGAAACATATTGACGAAATTATTGTAATTCCTGTGGGACTAAGTTTTGAAGAATCATCTGAGCCTTATTCAATCTCATCAAAGATTAATATCAATATTAAGCCAGTTACATTGGCTGTTAAGAGATGGAATAGTTGGGGTAAATTTAGACGCGCCATCAAAGGTCTAACTCGACTCGATATCCTTCGTTCCGAAAGATCGAGAAAACCATCACTCCCATGGTCGATAATCATCGGGGAATTAGCCCAATCCCTTCTCCTAAAGGATTCAATTGCTCAAACAATTACTCTATCACAGAATGACATAATTGTTGCATATTGGGCAAACCGTCCAGCAACCATTGCAGCCCTTCTTACTGAAGATCATCCCGAAATCAAAACCATCTCTTTTGCCCATGGAGGTGACATTTACGCATCTAGAGCAAACTATCCCCACCTCCCATTACAGGAATGGGCCCTCCATCGCTTAGACAGGATTCTCTCTGTTTCCAATGCCGGAAGAGATCACTTGAAATCTGAATTTCCTGAATTTCATAATCGAATCCAAACACATCGATTAGGTGTTGTTTCTTCAGATATCAAAAATCCAAATAACACTACAGAAACTCTTCACGTACTATCCTTAAGCTCACTTGTTGAAGTAAAACGTGTACAACTCATAGCAC
>JAKMFY010000283.1 GCA_022425185.1 Candidatus Poseidoniaceae archaeon
CAATGAAAGATGAAGACGATCCATTCGCAGTAAATCTCGTACAACGAAAGACTCGCCGAAAGAAGGAAGTCGTCGAAGAAATCGATGAAGATGAAGCAGAAGGAATCTTCTGGGACGATGACGATGAAGAAGAGGACGACGATGAAGAAGAGGAGGAGGAAGAACCTGCTCCACGTAAACGTCCAGTCCGCAAGCGACCAGCTCGCAAAGCACCAACTCGCAAACGTCCAGTTCGCCGCAAGGCAAAAGACGATTGATGCGAACCACGGTGAGAAATAATGTCTGAAGTTGTTCATGAATCGAACTACGATAGTGTACTTGACGCTTTTAGCCCTCTAAAGAATCGCTTGAATTGGCTCTTATTAGCGGTGCCAGTAACATTGTTTTTCAACATTCAAGGAAACGTGGAAATGACGTTTTTGTTTTCAATGATTTCAATCATGCCTCTGGCTTTTCTCATGGGTCATGCTACAGAAGAAATTGCTCTTCGAGCAGGTGAGAACCTTGGAGGTTTACTCAATGCCACGTTTGGAAACGCTGTGGAAATCATTATCGCAAGCATTGCTATCTATACAGCGTTCAGCGATCCTGATCAAGCAGAGACAATGATTGTACTCGTTCAAGCATCATTGATTGGGTCTATTCTTGGTAATCTCCTCCTTGTTCTTGGTTTAGCGTTACTATGGGGTGGAATCCGATTTAGAGTTCAATCGTTTAATCAATCTGCACTTTCCATGAATGGCAGTTTGCTTTTACTTGCGATTCTGGCTCTTATCATTCCAGCAGCAGCACATCACACGGGCTCCAACGTTACAGATGAGAATATATTGGAATTGTCTCGATATGCTTCTCTAGCATTGTTAGTAATGTATGGGTTGTCCCTCTTCTTTCAGTTCAAGACCCACTCCGATCTCTTCGATTCTACCGAGGAATCTTCTCATCATGAAGAGCCAAAAATGTCAATCAAGGATGCATGGATCCTACTTATTCTCGCTACGATTCTTGTGGGATATATGGCAGAACTTCTTGTTCACAGTGTCGATGATGCAGCAAAGGAATGGGGATTGCCAACACTCTTCATAGGGGTTATTTTACTCCCGTTCTTTGGTAATGCGGCAGAACACTTCACCGCAGTCATTGTTGCAGGAAAGGACAAAATGGACCTTTCTCTTGCTATCGCAATAGGCTCAAGTGTACAAATTGCAGTATTTGTTGCTCCTTTGATGGTTCTTTTCGCTTGGATTATGGGGGTTGGTCTGTCATTAGAATTCGGTTTGCTTGAAACTGCAGCGACATTCATGGGCGTTCTTGTAGCGAATTTCATTCTGAATGATGGTAAGACAAACTGGTTAGAAGGTGCGATGTTACTCGCATGTTATGCAATATTGGCATTGTCATTCCTTCTCATTCCATTCGAAGTTGGGGCTTGATGATGGCACTCCTTGTAAAAGGCAAATTGGGCGTAGGGTTCGCCAGTTTCGCTGTTCTTTTTCTCGTAGGTGGCATGATTGGCTTTACCTTTGAAGGCGAAGTTGAAGGAGTTCCAACCCCAAATGCACCGAATCAAGCATTTTTCTCAGAAGAACCATTGCCAAGCAATCCCCTCATAGGTATACTCTCAACAGAACTGACGTTGACATGGGATCGTGACGATGTCTGGATTGGTATCGTTGACGAAGATGAGAAGAATCGTTGTGAGGACGTGCCCTCTTCTTTCTTTTCAGGAGGACTTGGTTGTGATGGAGTATCAACAAATTTTGCCGCTGGTAGTGCCGACGCGAAGTCCGATACAGGATTTACATGGGAAATGGAATCGGGTACATATTTTGCTGCCTTAGGGGCAAAAGATGGCGCTCTAGGAGAAGGTACTGAAGTGAAGATTGATTATGAAGCCAATATCGGACATTCTCTGTTTAGCATTGTACTTTCGATGTTTGTACTTGGCATTGGCGCGACATTGATTTATTACGGTCGAGAATAATTACTCAACACCCTCATAATAGTCGCTTACTGCAAGGTCTAGTTCTCTGATGGTTGCCTTTTCATCAACTGTTTTTGTTTTACCATTGAGTCGTAATGCTTGTCCATCAACCCAAACATCGAGGCAGTCTCCGCCATTGTAAATGAGGTTCGCAAGATGGCGATTGTTTGAGCGACCAAGAGGGCGCATCCGAATATCATCAAGATTCCAAGCAACCCAGTCTTTGCTTCCCTTTGTTGCGATTCCGAAGATATCCTTTGCAGGAAGTAAGGTTGAATCCCAGTGGTCATGCCGCTGAACAAGACTTGCTAAACGCGCTTCGTGGAGTAAATTCAGTCCATTTCCACTCGATGCTGCACCATCTGTTCCTATTCTCAAATCAACTCCTGCATCTTTGTAGGGAGGATATGAAAGAGTTCCGCCACAGGCTAGTTTCATGTTTGATGAAGGGCAATGAACAGCAGTAACATCGTAGTCAGCCATCATTCTAATTTCGTTTTTCTTAACCCAAGAGGCGTGAGCAAAGATTGTTCCAGGCTGAATGAAATCAATTGATTCCAAGTATTCAACAGGATACATTCCAGTTTTCTCTTTACATTCAGCGACTTCGTTCCGAGTTTCGCTCACGTGGATGTGAAGGCGCCCATTCCTCTTCTCAGCAAGGTCACTTGCTCTTCGTAGAGTGTCCTCAGAGCAAAGATAGACCGAATGGGTTGCAATTGCATATTGGACACGATCTTCATCAGAATTGTTTGCAAGCAAACTGTCAAGTTCAGTTAGTGCAGATTGAGCACTGTCGTGTGAAGGAAGCGCAGCATCACTGACAGGACCTCCGCACAATCCTCTCAATCCTGCTTCAT
>JAKMFY010000289.1 GCA_022425185.1 Candidatus Poseidoniaceae archaeon
CTGAGGTGACGACGTGAGTCATGTCTTTTCCAGTGTAATCACATACTTGAATGCTGTTCATAGCACAGTTTAGTTTTAGGATGGCCGAAAAATCACTCAAAGACTTGCATTGCTATTTCTGTCGCATCCTGTCCTGGATAAACTGCAACCTTCAACCGAACTTTGATGACTGGCCCGTTGTGATTCCTAGGAGTTAGAGAAACGACCTGTCCGACCATTTTCTCTAAATCAAATCGAGCATGAATGACATTATTTTCATCCATTCGTTGTTCAAGTTGTTCCTGAATCAGCACTGAGTTCTCTTTCCCAAGTCGTTGAATGAATTCAGATACGAGTTTATTTTTCTGCACCAGTGTACTGAGAACAGCAACCTTTGGTCCATGATATGACGAGGTCATATCAACATCCCATTCCGTTCCAGTAAACCACTGCAAGGCTTCTGTGACGAGATCAATATCTTGTAATTCATGGGCTGTGGCCGTAGCATTGATGTGAAGGATGCCCATAAAGCAACCACGAAATGACTAGATGAAGAGGTTTACCGCTCGTTCTTTCCATCAATCTTCTTCAAATAGGAGTGGTATGTCGGTGAATTGCAAGAGGGGTAGCCCCCTCAAGACACCTCCGAGATGAGTGACATGGCAAAGAAGATGAGCGCAAAAGCGCGAGCAGCAGCCCGTAAGCAGAAAGATAAGTGGAAGACAAAGCGTTGGTACACCATTCGAGCTCCTCGAAGCCCATGGAATTTCCAGAACATTGGAGAGACCATTGGTGAGTCAGACGAACACATCATGGGACGTGTCTACGAGATGACCCAACAAGAATTCAACGGTGATTTCACAAAGATGCATGTTATGCTTCGATTCCGTGTCACCGATACAGCTGGACAAGATGCATTGACAACATTCGTTGGACATCATCACCAAACCAACCACATTCGCCGGCAGATTCGTCGATACCGTGGAAAGATTGATGACGTCATGGACGCTGTTACAGAAGACGGTTACCTCGTTCGAATCAAGCCACTGATCATCACGCAAAAGCGTGTTCAAACATCAGTTAAGCAAGCAATCCGTTCCAAGACCCGAGAAGTTGTTCGCGGTTTTATCGCTAAATCAACCTACGATGGGTTGCAAGTTGCTATGCTTGATGGTTCCCTTGAATCGAATATCCAAAATTCGATCAAGAGCATCTATCCTTGCAAGTCGGTTGTTATCCGTAAGAGCCAACTTCTCCAAGCTGGTGTTGTTATGGACGCAGGACCAACTCTGGACGAGATTCACGCACAAGAAGCACGAAGCGCTGCTGAACTCAAAGCCAAGAAGGCTGCAGCACTCGCTGAAGCAATGGAAGATGAAGAATCTGAAGAAGAAGAAACAACAGAAGAAGTTGCAGAAGCACCTGCTGAAGTTGCTGAAGCACCAGAACCTGTTGAAGAAGCTCCTGCTGTTGAAGAAGTTGTTGAAGAAGCCCCTGCTGAAGCATCAACAGACTACAGTTCAATGACCGTTGCTCAACTCAAGGAACTTCTCAAGGAAGCAGGTAAGCCTGTCTCTGGAAAGAAGGCCGAGTTAATCGAGCGTTTGCAAGAATAAGCAGCGAACATTTGACAATCGTTGAGCGATTGGGATAGTCATGCAGCGCATGGCCGTCATCGGTGGAACTGGCTTATTGAACATGGCTACAGGCCAACCATTCAGTAATGCAGGTCTCGAAGTCTTAGCCACTGATTCATTCAATGTAGAAACTCCGTACGGAATTGTCCCTCTCAAATCTTTCACTCTGAAACATAATTCAGAGGAAAAGACACTTGTCTTTCTTCAACGCCATCACAACGCCGGTTCTGCAAGCAAGCCCCCACACATGATCAATCATCATGGGAACATCTGGGCTTTGAAGCATGCAAAAGTCGATGCAGTACTTTCTGTTTGCTCAGTCGGATGCGTTGCTGCAGATTTCCCTCCCGGTCGTGTCGGTATTGCTCATCAATACATTGATTTCACTGGACAAACAACAACGTTCCATGATGAGAAAGCACAATTCACGTCGGTTACAATTCCATTTGATGAAGATATGAATCAACACCTCGAATCAACACTCCGTTCTATCCAGAACCTCTCAGATGAACGTCTGAGATTTACCTACTGGTTAGCCCAAGGACCCCAATTTGAAACAGCTGCTGAAGTCGAAGCAATCGATCGACTCGGAGGAGAAGTCGTTGGTATGACAATGCCACGAGAAGCAAAATTGTGTAGGGAATTCGAACTCCCCTATGCGGCTTTACTCATCGGTTCGAATTGGGCTGCTGGCAGAGAACCAGGGGATGCAACTGCTGATTTGAATCATGAATCCGTATCGGCAGAAGCCAATCGGAGGCTTGGACCTGTATGGTCATGCATCACTTCCCTT
>JAKMFY010000012.1 GCA_022425185.1 Candidatus Poseidoniaceae archaeon
GTCATGTTTGGAATCATTGCTGTTATGCCCATGCCCTCACCGCTCCGATGATACATCGCTTGGATTTATGTCTACTGATGGAATATGGCCTTCAGCAAGAGCAAGTTCTGCCAAGAGAACAACACCCCCCGCTGCTCCACGAATGGTGTTGTGCGATAGGGCTTTGAATCTGATAACAGAGTCTTCTACAGCCTCAATGTGGACAATTGTTTCCATTCCTGCAAGCAAATGTTCTGACGGATTTGGATTTAAACCCTGAAATGAACCCCAGAGGTGATTTGCTCTGGTTGGTGATTCATTTAGGACAATGATCGGTGAAGGAGGAGCACTCGGAAGTTGTCTTGAGTGAGTGTAATTTTTAGAGAGCAGAAGAGACTTTATTTCCTCATAAGTTACGTTTTGATCGAGTCTAAGTTCAACATTCACAATATGCCCTTCTTCAGCATCGACTCGTTTACAGACAACATCCCACTCAGCATTGATTTGAAGAATTCGTTCAGCTTCTTCGATTAACTTCTCTGCTTCGCCTTCTATTTCATTGCCAATAGCAATTTCCTTTTTGTCGTCATCTAGCAAAAGTATCCAACCTGCTCCCGACAAGGCTTGTTCACTTCGAACCTTGACTTGTGTTACTCGATGATGCTTCGTAATAATGTGAAGTGGATGGAGTACTGGGATGAGTGTGCAATTTGTAGCACAGGCAAGTAAACCAAGTTTTCCCGGCCACTGTTTGAGTGACTCCGGATTCACATCTGCAACGGTGAGAGGGACCTCAGGATCCGTCCTGTAGGCGCTTGCATTGGAAAATACAACTAAACCATTCCTCGATAAGAGGGCTTCAATGGTACGGGCAGGACCACTTGGTAACGCACTGAAAACAATAGTTACTCCAAGAGCCTTCAGTGTGTCATGAAGTTCAGGAGAATGCACGTTAAGTATTGGTTCAGAGATATTGTCCAATTCCTTGGGTTTTCTGTGTTTGAGTCTCCAAGGAACTGTGGCGAGCATTTGTCCACTATCTCGCCCTGCAACGGCAACTAAGTCGAACCATGGATGGTTTGCAAGTCGTTGTTGCATCCGTTGTGAGACGAATCCGCCTGCACCTAGGATTGCAACACGTGCCGAAGGCATGTTGTTACCAAAGGATGGGAGTTTTAGTCCCTTGCTAGCCGTTGCGATGAGAAAGCATATCTTCAAATGCTTCTTTTCTAACGCCAGAACATGGAGAACAAAACCACCATCCAAGCTTTTGCCCACTGTGACGGCCCATGCGGCGTCTACGACCCTGCGAGTGCCCGCGTTGCGGCTGAAGCAGTTCAATCAATGACCAAGAAGATGGTTGCTCTGAGTGAAAGTGATGCCGATTCCGGATCAGCGTCCTACATCAATACAATGAGCAGATACGCTGCAATTAAAGAAGAAGAAGCACAAACATGTAAGGATGAACTTCTTGTCCTTTGGACCGATTTCTTCAAGCCACAACACCTCGAAGCAAACCCAGACCTCCACAACACCTTCTGGCAAGCAGCAAAACTTTGCTCAGCATGTAAGGTCGAAGTCTCGGAACAACACGCCCAAGAACTCATGGATGCAGTTGAGAACATTCACAAGATGTTCTGGTCCGTTAAGGGACGAGAAGTCTCTTGGATTCGTGCAAGTTGAGGTTTTAGGCTTGGATACCATTGCTGTAGTCGTTGTTGGCGACAGCATGTGGCCAACACTAAGAGATGGAGACATCTTCCAAGCGGTGCCTTATTCCAATCAGGCGATTAACGTCGGAGACGTAGTCGTGTTCAACGATCCTACACACACTTCTCGAATATGTGTGAAACGGGTTGTTCATGTCAAATCTGAAGGGTTATTTGTTGAAGGAGACAATCCTGATCCAACTGCATCTACTGATTCCCACAACTATGGTTTGGTTTCCTATGACTTACTGATTGGGATGAAGCGATAACTTTCCTCTTCCCAATTCAGCATCCACAGGACGGGGGAATAAACGACGGATGATGAGTTTCTTCAAAATCGAAGAGCCATCCCTTACCGAACCGAGTTTCGGCTCTCCAATTCGAGGTTGGTATTGGACAGGATGGTTCCGTAGTTGGATATTTGCAACTGCACATTCCGCATACATTTCGGCTTCAATTTCAAAGTCCATACTATTGAGATTCATTTGGTTAAGTGCTGCTTTGTCAAAGACCCAGTATCCGCTGCACAAATCATGTATCTCCAATCCAAATAACATGACTGCAGACCATGTGAGGAGGTGATTTCCTATCCAGTTTTGTGTTGTCATTGCGTGTGGATGCATTTGATTTGTTAGTCGATTTCCAACAATAATTTGCCCTTTTTTGAGTAATGGCAGCATATCCAACATGTCATCTGGATGGTATGTGCGATCAGCATCAAACATAACTACGGCATCGAAATCGTTCTTGATGGCATACTCGAAGCCAACACGAATGCCTTCACCTTTGCCTTTGGTTGGCTGTACGAGGACTTTGCAACCAGAGTTCTCTCCAATTTGCCTAGAATTATCCGAACTATTTCCATCAACAATAACGACGTTGGGAGACCAACCAATATCTCTCAGTGATTGGTAAGGAATTGCGCCCAGGACACTTTCTAATCCATCCTCTTCATTGAGGACTGGCAAGAGAATCATCAGTTCCTTCACAGTCTTAGCCTCATTCGATTGTTTTTGGTTCCTTCGCTTATTCAGCCTGTGAGACCTCGAAATGATGAATTCTCAAACCCGTTGAATCAATGATTTGATCACTTCGCCCAGAAAAACCAAGCGGGTTAATCCACCACTGGCCATCATTTTCTATGTTGATTGATATGTTGAGTTGTTCATCGAATTGAAGTGTTGTACACTCATATCTCCATCCACTTTTATCTTCTGGTGAAATAGAAACCTGATTGAACTTAATCGTATAATCAAGTTGAGTACCAATTTGTTCATAGAGAAGGCAAACATTGTATCTGCCTCTAAGACCAGGGTCATTAATGGCTTCATTCCAGTCAAGTTGTCCTTCTTTCGTAATCACCATTCGTTGGTCACCAAGTGAAAGAAGGTCGCTGTATCGATGATTCCTCCATGGATCTTGCTTCAGTTCGCATCCATTTGCCTCAATACATGGCGTTTGGGATAAATTTGAGACAACTGATACGCGTTCTGGAGATGGGGCATCATACAGTTTCCAATAACGAGCACCATCGTAACTTTTCTCAACAGACCAATGAGGGGATGAGGCAAGATAAGGGGCTAAGCTTCCAATTGGACTTGAAACAGCGTAACCGATACCCAACTCACGGAGACGATTGATGTCGTCATTTCGAATTGCGGCCGTTGCAGCCTGCTGAATTTCGTCATCGAGTGTGAGTAGGCCGAGTGTTGGTATACTCGTCGTCCTAATGTTCGTAGCAAAGGAATATGTGTGCCCCCAATGAATATTTTCTGAATAAATGATCTCATCTGGAGGATTCCTCTCAAGCCACAATCGGAGTTTTTCATCACCAGATGTTGATGCATGGAGTTCTTCGTGTTGGGAGAGTTGAACAAATAATCCTGCGGTTAAGATCGAACCTAAAATCAAAGCACTAAGGCACATAGCGGAAATGATTGGTTTGTAGTAAGGATCCATGTCCCGATTAAGCCATGTTTTCTCTCCATCTACACTGGTGAGAGACGTGGAACGACTTGCAATGAGTCCGACGATCAATGCTAGTGGGATGTGAAATGCATGCAAGGCCATCGAATAGAGAGTGTATGAGAGTAAACTGAGTATCTGAATATCTGTAAAACCATCGATTAGGTGAACAAATGAAAGAATCCATAACGAACTCAACCACAAACCAAGAAGTCGTATTTCTTTGGATTTTCTTCCAAGCCATAAACCATAACTTGCTAACAACATCAATGGCCCATTATACATCAGCAACGGTTTTCCTCCTTGCCAACCGTATTCAGCAAAAACTGGCTCTTCCAACATCCTTGGTGCAAAGAAAATCAAGGCGATGATGAACATAACGCTCATGATAATAATTGATGAAAAGAAAACATGCTTACTTCGATCTTGTTCTTCCTCATCCATACTCGTTCTCATCAGGATACTCGCTAGCAACATACCTGCAAGGTAAATGGCGCCAGTAGGATGGATGAGCACAGTAAACCCTGCGGTTGAAATAAAGGCGATAATATGGGCTCGAAGTGATTGATGGTATGGCCGAAATACAACAAGTAATCCCACGATGATCCCAAGTTGACTCGCTACTGATGGATAGCCAGAATCGAAAATTTTAGCGAAAAGGGCGAGCGAACCACCCATTGCTAAGACAGATGAAGCTCCTGCTCCTAATCTGTCCATGCTCCCCCAAATTCCCAGTAATATGGCGAGCAGGGATATATGTCCAAGAATCATTGCAGTATGCTCAATAGAGGTGCCAGAACTTTCTGATAACCATGCGAGGAGGCTTGGAAAGGCAGGTGGATACGTCCAAACTCCGGAATTTGGACTCGGCAGGTCAAATGATCCTGTTGATTGAACATTCGCAGCAAGTGTTCCAAATCCAACCCAGTCCACTCCAAATGGTCGTTCGATGAGTAATAATGGTAGCAAAGTCATTGCACAGAAGAAACCAGCCACGATCTGAAGCATTGGGTTACGTTGTTGCTGAAACCAACGTTGTGCTTGGACTTCCTCCTCAAGGTCTGGTTCAGATTCAGAAAGAACGAGACCATGCATTGCAGCCTCAAGTCGTTGCCAATGGCTATGTTGAGTCTTTTTGATACGGATTTTCCTTTGTAAAAAGAGGATGGAGCATATGTTTACCAATAGGATAGAAACCGTCACTGAAACAAAGTTCCAAGCCTGAAGAACAAATAAAATACCAGATGTTCCATAGAGAACAAGCAAACCAAGGGGTAAGCAAAGAAGGGATTTCCGAAAGGTATCTGCAGCCCCATCGAGAATACGAGTTAATGCTAATCCAGGCGGTATTGATGCGAGGACAACAAGACAGAATGCCGCCCACATGAATTATGCCTACATCTAATGGGTCATCAATATCATCCATGAATTCATAGGTGTCAAGCCTGTCTTAGAATCATGTGGGGATGTTCAGACCTTGCAGGCACTGGAAAGAACACCTTTCATCCAATCGTCTCCCTTCCTGAACATTATTGGGTATTGAATCTGCAACGCCCCCAAACAGATTGGGCCAATCCATATGATGTCACAATTGGACGATACGACGAAAACAGAAAGGGCATGTATACTCAAGAACTGTTCGGCGGAGAACGAACGATCCATGTTGGCCTAGACATTGGTGCCCCTGCTCAAACTCCTATTCACGCCTTTCAAGATGGTTTGATTCATTCTTTTGCAGATAATGATGAAGAAGGCTCCTATGGACCAACAATTATTACCGAACACTCAATTCAAATCGATGGAATTCCAACCTCATTATGGGTACTTCATGGGCATCTCTCACGAGAATCATTACAAGGATTGAAAATTGGTGAGCAGATTCTAAAGGGCCAAGAGATTGGTAAAATGGGTGATGAAGATGAGAATGGAGGTTGGCCTCCTCATGTACATATCCAACTTAGTTTAATGGAGCCCCAACATGCAGATTTACCGGGTGTCGTCACGTCGGAAAATCGTATTCAAGCGCTGCTTGATTACCCAGATCCAAGGTACATTCTTGGAATGCTTTATTAGTTTAATTTGCTAAAAAGCCTTTAAGTGCTTGAATTGGAGTAATTGCCGAAGGGTCCTTTCCGTGAATTAATGCAAGTGCAATTGTCAGCCAATCCATCACGATACAGTGATGGAGCATTGCTTCAAGCAAAGAGGTCCCTTCACCATGAACTCGCCACGCATAGTCAGTAGAGGTATGCTCAATCATCCAATCCAGACGCTTGCGTACTTGGGGTGACATTCCATCCCATGTAATGAAGAGGATTGCTTGTTCTTCTCTGGTCGGATCTCCATCTTCTCCAATGCCCCCCCATGCCACAATCTCGTTGTGATTCATTTCCGGAACTGCTCCAATTCGAGCGAATCGGGCTGAATTTTCATTGATCTGATTCTTGAACCGAATCAGTACTGGATTCAATTCCTGAGGGCCCAAAAGTGCCAGTGTCTGTTCTGAAAGGGCTTGTGCTAATGCGAGTATGTCACTTCCTCCTTCCTTTCGAAAATCGTTCGAATTGGACGCATAATGAAGACGAACCATCATTGAATCATATTCGTCCTGACTTTGTTGAGGTAAAAGGCCAAGATACTGCATGCAAGCAAGTTGACGAGAAAACAAATGGCCAAATGCAGTCCGAGGGGGTTGTCCTCCAATCGAAGGAATCAAGAAACAGTTTTCATAAAGTTCACACAAACCTGCAAGGATTCCACCAGTTGCAATAACGATGACTGTAGCTCCTTGCTTTAATGCCGTTTCAGTAGCATGGAACGTTTCTTCGGTATTGCCGCTGTGTGATGTTGCAAGAACCAACCAAGAAGTATTCCACCAAGATGGAATCGTGTAATCTCTGTGTGTTATGAAGGGAGCGGACCCCTCTTGATTCGAAAGTGTTGAGAGGAAATCTCCTCCTGCTGCAGAACCACCCATCCCCAGGCACAGGACTCCATTCCACGTTCGCTTCTTGAGTTCTGGAAGCCAAGGAAGATGCTCATGAGTTACTGTGTTCATACCCTTTTCAAAATCAGTGAAGAAGGACTGAGTGAATCCAGCCATGCCTTGTGTATCAAGGCTCTTTAGGAGACTTTCGATGTCAATCGAATCTTCGTCCATGAGTGTTTGAAAGGCTAGCCCTTCATAGGGACTCCTATCAATTTGTATGGTCGAGTGCCATATCATGAAGCGCTAAGAATTCCCCTTCAACATTTGCTAAACGTAGCGTTGAGGCTCCGTCATAGTCCCAAGGGAGGCGAACTGAAGTCATTTTCCAAGTCTCAGGGTTTAGGAATTCTGCAACAGATTCATCTTTGTTGAGTACGTCAACTGTGAGGTGATTTTTCATTTGTGCTATAACAAGAACATTATCTAAATCTCTCCAAGTAGCGCCAGTACGCTCCTGTCGAGCGATACGTTCCATGATTGCACCATCTTTTGACCAAGAACTCGGTCTCCAATAATCGCCTCTCCACCGAACGACATCGCCCAAATCATAACCTGGCTTTCGATAAAGAAGTGTCAATCGAGTGACATCGACTCCGTCTTTGCGTCCAACAGTTGTGTTGGTTTCTCCGACTTGTCCGCCCCAGTTATCTGTCAAATGCCGACCCCATGATCGAGCAAGTCCCTTTGAGCCTAGGACGACATCATAGCCTCCAGTAACAGAGCCTTCACTTGTGATGAAAAACATCGGATCGTCACTTAAATTTTCGATGACATGGTCCAAACTTGCTCGTAAGGTGTTGAGTTCTTCTTCTTCAAGTCGGCGTCCAGTTGAACGCAATTGTACGGTTGCTTCGAAGTAATTCCCTGCTCGGCGCGTGCATGTTAAACAGACTCCATTGGACATTCTTGCACGCATTGTAAATTCATCACGATACAGTAATTCATCAACGACTCCTTCAATTTGGAGGTGAAGAAGTGTGTGTCGATCCGAAACCGTTTGAGATTGACAAGCTAGTCCTATTTCTTCTGCACGCTCATGGAATGCAACGTTTCGTTGAATAAGTTCATCCCACAATTTGTCTTCAGGTACATCGACCCAACGGCCATGCATATCAATAAGACCGCATCTTGCACAGCGGGTGAAGTTTGTATTTTCTGGGACCTCTGCAATACGTGTACGAGCTCTTGTACAAGGTTCACACATTCGGTCGGCATAGAGAGGCGGATCGCTACCACAAACGAGACAAAAATCGCCGCCGAGTCCTTTCGCCACAACATCGCCTCATTCTTCGTTGTCGGTATGAATCTGCTCAATTGCATGGATTCGTTGTTCTAAGTCCCTGCTTCGGGCAAAAACAGTCCACGTCCATATCCCAATGCCAAACAGCATTCCCATGTACGCAACTGCAAGGTAGGTCATTCCTTCTGCCATTGTGATCACACCTTATCCATTGACTTTTGAATCCTTTCAAGCCGTTGTTCTAGAGATGTTATTCTCATACTCATGAGGATGTGGCCGATGATGAAAATTGTAAAGGAAATTGCTCCAATGACGAGGATGACCGCCATTTCTCCAGCGAGGCTCCCCCCATCGTCTCCTCCAACGACTGGGCCTGGATGCCTGATTTGCCACAATCTCGTTGCAACATATGTTACTGGTACAAGGACAAATCCATATAATCCAAACGTGGAAAACGTATCTCTTGTCTCAACTCCATCAGGCTGTGATTGGCGCCCCAGGACCAAGAAAAGGGCGAGGAAGGTAAGTAATCCAAAGGTGTTGAGTCGTACATCGGTCCAATCCCAAGGGACACCCCATTCTGCAGCGCCCCAAACCATACCACTCCAAACAGTCATAAGTCCAGTTGCTAATCCTGCTTCAGCTCCTGCAACGTGCATTCTCCATCCAAGATTTGAGCGTTTGAAGAACCACATTGCTGAACCTACAAAAAGAAATCCAAAGGCAATGAATGCAGCCCAAGCAGCAGGTACGTGCCAATAGAAGATCCGCTGAGCATCAGGTGATTCAAAGGCAGTAATCGAAACACTTGGGGCTTTGAGCAAAGCAAGCCCTAGTGTTAATCCGATTCCCAAAAAACCGAGGAGAAGAATTCCTTCAGCCCCTCTCTTGCTCATGGTTCTGCCAACCGTTGTCTCTCTTTGAATCATTGCATCTCAGATGAGATTAGAATCAGTAATCCATTGCACTAAAAGAGCAAATGGAAGAATAAGTGTTGGTGTTAAAATCCGAGTAAATGCGGCTCTCGGACGCGCTAATCGTGCTGAAGTTAAGTCAAACATACGTACCAGAAACATCGTCGAGGTCGTTAGGATAGAGCCAATGATTACCAATTCCCATGAAGTTGTAAGGTCCATTGCTAATTGGGTGAGGAGAGTAAGGGCAAATCCGAGTATTGCTCCATGAATATACGATGATGGAATACCCTGTTTGTGTGCTTTCCACCATGCCAGTGAGCGGTGCTCATGAAGCATCTGTACCATGCTATCGCCCACTAATCCTGCTGCAAATGCTGAACTCAATACAAGCCCTGATTTTTGAATCGTACCTGTGTCTAATTTCGTTGGATCGACCAAAGCGAGAAGAATTCCTAAGGTCAAAAAACCAGCGATTCCATTGTATGCGATTGTTGACATGGTCCGATTATTTGATACGACTCCGTTACGTAACGCAATCCATCCTTTCGAAGGCAGATGTACCATTTCTTCTCGATTAATTTCTGCAGTTAATTCTTGATTTATTTCAACCATTCCATCGATGTTAAACAGGTGAGTTGCGCATTCTTCAAACTCCTTATTATGGCTCGATATAAGAACGCCATGACCTTTTTGTCTAAGAAAGTGAATGTCTTCAATAAGACTCATGCGAGAAGTTTCGTCCAAACCAGAGTCTGGTTCGTCGAGAAAAATGAGGCGGGATTCCGATGAGATGAGTCCTGGTAGAATCCCAGCAATCATTGCCACTTTTCTTCGTTGACCACCAGATAGTTGTGCAATGAGATCGTGCTTTCTGTGCTTGAGGTTATATCGTTCGAGAATTGAATCTATTTCAACTCTCGAACCTACGAGATCCATTGTGTTGAGGAGGTGCTCTTCAATACGCTGACTCCCCATACATCCATCTGCTTGTAGGGTTAGCCCAAACGGGTGTATTGGTTTGCCGCCTTTACCTGATTCATCGATTAAGAGTTCCCCGTGATGATGAACTGAACCAGCCTC
>JAKMFY010000018.1 GCA_022425185.1 Candidatus Poseidoniaceae archaeon
GCTCTGGGTCAACCGATGATGAAGCGGCTCCATGGGCTGCACTCACATCGTCTGAAAGAACTTCTAACTCTGGAATCGCCTCAGCTTTGGCATCCTCGGATAGAAGTAGGTTTTTGAATACCTGACCAGCATCTGAACCGTCACAGTTCTCTTCGATGATCAGTAATCCAGTACCAATCGCATGCCCTTTGTTGGCACATGCGGAATTAACACACAATGAGGAATTTGAATGAGGACTCAAGTGATGAATCTCGATGTGATGGTCGTCAACTCTACCTGAATCACAGTTTACAGCAATGTTTTGTGTAAGTGTGGAGTTTGTACCTTTCAAATAAGTCCTAATATCACTTTTTATCCTGTCTGCACCAGTTGACAATTCACCATATTCCAGTGAGGAATCTCGTGATATTTCCCAATCTTCGCATCTCAATAAAGTACAATTCTCATTCAAATTATTGACAATAGCAAATGAAAAAGCGACGTTTTTTTGTAAAACAGCGGTAATTGATAATCCGAACCATTTTGAATTACCAGACAGCCGCAGACATACGTTGCCTGATGTCTGAACATTGAAGTGAAGATGGCATGATTCCATTTCACTTTCACCGTTGACCTCGATTTCATATTCATTGGTATCATCTTCGATAGTAATGCTGTGTTTAGTGCAATTGGTTTCTAGAAGAAATGCTCGAGAAATTTCGTTACTCTGTGGCGCCTCAGAAAAACTACTTGATTTTGATAATTTACCATTTAAGATCACAGTAGCCGGTTTTATTTCAGGTATGGCATCAACCTTCGTGGGGTGGATTTTTTTCCACGGAGTGTACCTCCAAAGGTGTTCAGACCTATTGGGGATCGGTATCTCAAGATAGGTCATCCAATGGCACCTTCCATCTCAAGTTCGAGTAGTTTGTTTAGCTCAACTGCGTATTCCATAGGTAACTCTCTGGTGAATGGTTCAAAGAATCCATTAACAATCAAGCCCATTGCTTCTTCTTCACTAAATCCTCGACTCATGAGGTAGAATAATTGGTCGCCGGAAATTTTTGATACACTTGCTTCATGTTCCAAATCTGCAGATGAGTTTCCAACTTCCATGGTTGGGTAGGTGTCAGAGCGAGAATCTGCATCAAGCATCAAAGCGTCACAAACCACTTTTGATCGACAACCGTGAGCCTTTGGATTGACCTTTAGTAGCCCACGATATGAGGATCTGCCACCGTTCTTGGAAATTGATTTCGATAAGATGTTAGATGTAGTATTGGGCGCCAAGTGGTGAACCTTTGCTCCAGCATCTTGGTGCTGTCCTTCTCCAGCATAGGCTACAGAGATAATCTCGGCATGGGCTCCTTCACCTTTGAGTATTACAGCCGGATACTTCATGGTTAATTTTGAGCCGATATTTCCGTCAACCCATTCGACAACTGCGTTCTTGTGGGCGATACCTCTTTTAGTGACAAGATTGTAAACATTAGCAGACCAGTTTTGTACTGTTGAGTAACGTATTTTTGCACCTTCCATAGCGATTAATTCAACCACAGCAGAGTGAAGGGAATCGGTAGAATATGTTGGAGCTGTGCATCCTTCTACATAGTGGATGCTACTCCCTTCATCAGCAATGATTAGGGTTCTCTCGAATTGGCCCATGTTCTTTGCATTGATTCTGAAATAAGCCTGTACAGGCATCTCAACATGTACACCTTTTGGAACATAGATGAACGAGCCACCACTCCATACAGCGGTGTTAAGCGCTGAGAATTTATTGTCGGCGTATGGTATCACAGTGCCGAAGTATTGCTTCACCAAATCAGGGTATTCTTTTAGTCCAGAATCCATGTCTAGGAATATCACTCCTTGCTGTTCTAAATCCTCTCTTATTGAGTGATATACTGCCTCAGATTCATACTGTGCCGTTACGCCACCAAGCCATTTCTGTTCTGCCTCTGGAATGCCCAGTCGGTCGAAGGTGTTCTTGATGTCATCAGGAACATCGTCCCAATTCTTTTCAGTTTGTTTAGAAGAACGTAGGAAGTAGGTGACATCGTCGAACTTTATTGATTCTAGCATGTTGCAATTACCCCAATCAGGCATTGGTCTTTCTTCAAAATGATGAAATGCCTTAACTCTGATTTCGGTCATCCACTCTGTCTCGCCTTTGAGCTCAGAAATGTCTCTAACGACTTGTTCTGATAATCCTTTGTCGAATCTGATGGTTGCGTTTTCAGGGTCGTGAAAACCGTATTTGTACTCGCCTACAGCATTGATTGCTTCATCACTCATTTTTATGCCTCCAACCAATCATAGCCTTTGTCTTCTAATTCTAATGCTAACTCAGGTCCACCAGACTTAACAAATTTCCCATCAATCATCGCATGGACGTAATCAGGCTTAACCAAATCCAGTAAACGCTGGTAGTGTGTGATGACTAGGACTCCAGTATTTTCTGCAGTCTCATTAATGCCTTTTGCAACCAATCGCAATGCATCGATATCTAGGCCTGAATCTGTTTCATCTAGCAG
>JAKMFY010000046.1 GCA_022425185.1 Candidatus Poseidoniaceae archaeon
AGTCTTGCAGGACTCGTAATTGCTGAAGTTGAGTTGGAGAGAGAAGATCAAGAAGTCCTCATACCTTCATGGGTGGGGCTTGAACTCACTCATCTCAAAGGCTGGTCGAATAAAGCTCTCGCCGATATGCTCGATCAAGCATAATTTTTGAGTGCAGAGGCGACTCTAGTGCGTTCTTCATTGGTTAATCCGTGATGAATAGGCACTGCGACTATTTGAGTACAAATCGATTCTGTCACGCTAAGTGTTTCATTGTACTGAGGATGTGTAGCATAGACTGGATGCTTATGACAGGGAGTTGAATAGAACACCCGGGCATCGATATTTTTTTGCGACATGTACTCGATAAAATGCTCCGAATCCTCTACTTTGACACAGTATTGATGCCACCCATGTTCCGAATCAGGAAATGAGGATGGCGCTGAGATTAATGGATTACTCCCAATCGCAGCAGCATATTGTTCAGCGGCGTATCTTCGAATTTGCAACCATTGATCGAGGTGTTCAAGTTGCTTTCTTCCAATTGCTGCAAACACTTCGGACATTCTCATGTTTGTTCCAACTTCCTGTGATTGCAGTGCCCCGTTGCGACCATGATTAATGATTGATTTCATTCGTCCTCCAATCGTTTCATCGTTGGTCGTAATCATTCCTCCTTCACCACCAACCGCCATATTTTTTGATGGGAAAAAAGAGAAGCAAGCGATGTCGCCAAGCGATCCTGCAATACGCCTTTCACCATTGATCAGCACACATGCTCCATGCGCTTGAGCAGCATCTTCAATCAGGCTGATTCCATTCTTTTTACAAAGTTCAATCAATGCAGGGTCATATGTTTGACCAAAAAGATGAACACCAATCACAGCTTTTGTCTTCTCTGTGATTCGTTTTCGAACGTCTTCAACATCAATGCACCAATAATTCGAATCGACATCGGCAAAGATAGGAGTGGCCCCGACCATCGAGACGGATGTTGCTGTTGCAATGAACGTCAAGGAGGGGACGATTACTTCATCTCCAATTCCGATATCGAGTAATCTTAATGCTGCAATTAACGCACCTGAGCCACTGTTGCACGGTGCAGCGTAGGATACATGGCAGTATTCAGCAAACTCCTGTGCAAATGCTCTCCCATGAGGTCCTTTGACCCATTGTCCAGAATCGAGGGTCGCTATTGCTGCATTCCTCATACCTTCGGTCCAAGAAGGCCTAGCGAGAGGAATGCGTTCATCCATAACTCGGCGAGGCCTGCGACCTTCAAGAGCATACGCCTTGAGCCACCTGCGCGTCGTTGAATTCAAGACCTCAACCATCTCTGCTCGGTTATGGTGTCCGAAGATGAGCCCGTCTCTGATTCAGACCTTGCTTCACTGGTGGGGGACATTCTCAATCCGGAAACACCTACAAAATCGAATAAGAAATTCAGGCCCAAGGGCATGTTTCTAGGTCACCGAAGAGATACAGGAGAGGCCATCGACATCCCCTCTCAAGTCCTTGCGCGCCACGCCGCAATGCTCGGCTCCACGGGTTCGGGAAAGACGGTTATGGCAAAAGCTCTCATCGAAGAAGCCGCTTTAGCAGGCATCCCCGCCCTTATTATTGACCCTCAAGGTGATTTGGCAAGGCTCGCTTTAGGTATTGATGAGGGTGAACTTCACGAAAAAGACGGAGATATCGAGCGTAAGCGCAAACTCATGGAAGATTGTGAGGTTCGGATTTGGACGCCTCTTCGAAGTAAAGGCCTACCGCTTTGCATTGATCCGTTTCGGGCACCACCCGCAGACCTCGATGCAGAAGAAGCGATTACAGCTTGGGATATGGTTGCTGCCGGCTTCACCAGCCTAGCAGGTTATGATGTTGAAAAGGCCCAAGGAAAGGTTGTCAAACCATTTCTCTATGAAATTCTCGTAGAAGGAACTCGATGCGGCCTCGATGTAGGAGATTTCCAATCGCTTGCACGCGTTGTCCGAGAACCTCATCATGAATTCACTAAGCACCTCTATCCACTATGTTTCATCGAAGATGAAGACGGCGAAAAACCAGAAGTTCCTCCATGGGATGAGGTCATGTTCGATCATCGTCTAGCTAATTTCGAGGAGCGCCTGCCGAAAACAACGCGTAATGATTTGGCTCGAAGACTGGCTGCATTTTCTTCAGGCGTCAACCAACTTCTGTTTTCAAATGGTGTTGCTATTGATATCGATGCGTTTGCAGAACCTACAATCCCAGGGAAGATTCCACTGAATATTATCTATCTCAATACGATTCAAGACGAAGCCCAAAAACAGTATTTCGTCCAAGAACTTTCTCGAGAATTGTATGATTGGATGCTAACTCAACAACCAGCAGAAGGTGAATTGAAGCTTTTGTTTTTCATGGATGAGGTTGCTCCCTATCTGCCCCCACACCCACGTAATCCTCCTGCAAAAGATCTCATCAAATTAATTTTCAAACAAGCAAGGAAGTATGGGGTTGCTTGTGTTCTGGCAACACAAAATGTCTCTGACGTTGACTACAAGATTCTCGCCCAAGCAAATACGACGTTTATCGGAAGATTCACACAACCACAAGATGTGGAAAAGGTCAGGCACCTGCTCAAAGAAAGCGGAGGCGATCAGGATCTTGTCGCTCAATTGCCAACACTCGGTCCCGGCGAATTCCAAATGGTTGCCCCAGACGTGGACCCTGCTCCAGTCCCGATTCAGTGCCGTTGGCTATACACAGACCACGGTTCTCCATTGAATGAAGATCAAGTTGAAGATTTGATTTCTCCAGAGGTTCGTGCTTGGGCAAAGGCAAGGTCTGCCGGAAGGAAAGGACGTGGCTCAGGAGCCGCTCATGCAGCAAGCCGAGGGTCGAACTGGTCATCAAAACATGAGGACATCGAAGCCGAAAGCCTTGTTGAATCAGCGAGAATAAAAGCGATTGGAGGCATGACAGCTGCCGGAAAAGGTATGGTTGACGAATCCGGATTTGAAGTTCGTCTAATGGGCGGATTATCTGTCCTCAAAGATGGAAAAGATCCACTCTATACGATGCAAGCAGCGGTGAATGGAGCCTCAGTTATCGCACTTTGCTGGGCATTTGTTGCTTTACTTGAAGCTTGGAGGACCGGGGATATTGGCTGGGCAGGTCTTGCTTTTAGTGGAATAATAACACTCACTGTTGCTTTATTCATTACGCTTGAACTGGTTCTTTCTCATGACCTTATTCTTTTGCGGAAATTATCCAAATTCGCCAGATTCGCCCAGCTTTTCCTTGTTGCATGGATATGGACAATATTCAGTTGGTCAACATGGGGCAGTCTGAATTTGATGAAACTTGATCCACTGCTCGAAGTGGTTGTAGTTTGGGTAACCCTGTTCACATTAATCGATATCATCAACAGATTCCGCCTTGGTAAAATTCGTTGGAATGGGGGCAGTGCTCTTGACAAAGTTGTCGGAATTACTGCAATTTTAACCGATTCACAAATGTCAGAAATGAGGGCAAATTCAAAACAAATCCTCGGCGTTTTTAGGTGGATACTTCATGGTTGTACAGTGGTTTGGTTCTCTCTCCTTATCGCCTTCGCCAATCCGTTAGACGAAGCAGCAAACTGGTTAGACATCTCACCACATATCCATCTATGGCTTGCTTCCCTTTACTCTTTGATGTTCTTTAGCGAAGGATGGTTACGCGTTCGGAATAGGTACACAGAAGATGACGAAGTTTGATGAACTGGGTTTCAAAGCCTAGGTTATGCATGAAGTCATCTATTTCGAATCACCAGGATACGCAGAACCAACACGTCTTTGCCTTGAGCTATCAGGTAAACCTTGGAAGAATACTGTCGTTGATTGGGATGGATATAAGCAATTAAAAGAGGCAGGAGAATTACCATGGGGGTTCTTACCTATTCTCAAAACACCTCAAGGAACAATTGCTGAATCTGGCGCGATCATGCGATATGCAGCTTCGTTGGCAGGACTCGATTCAGAAGATTTGTATACACAAGGAAAGATCAATGAAATCATCGAGGTCATTGATGGTTGGAGAACCTCCTTTACCCCTACTTTCTACATCGATGATTTAGACGAAAAGATTGCAGCGAGAAAGGCATTGTTTGAACCAGGTGCAAAAATAGACGCAGGCCTCAAGGCTATTGAAGCGCTTTTTGATAACTCAGCAACAGGATGGATTGCAGGAACAGAAGACATATCTCTTGCAGATGTGAAGGCTTTTCTCAACACGTTCATGATGTTCTCAGGGCAATTTGATGGAATCGAAAAAACGATGATTCAACCATATCCTCTTCTTATGGAATATCATCAGAGGGTGGCTAATCATCCAGTCATCAAAGCATATTATGACAGAGAAGATGAGTATCGCTGGGTTTTCAAGCCAGACGCATTTTCAAACGATTAAGATACAATACCATAACCGTTCACGCTTTGCAAAGTCCATGACCGAGAAGGGATTCATTGAATTGGACTGGGAAGAAACGTCTCCACAAGAGATGCAACATCGCTCTGAACAATTACTTCACCTTATGCAGAAACGCCGAACGACCCGACATTTTTCAACCAAAGATGTGTCAAAAGAATTGATTGAAGATGCGATAATGTGCGCAGGAACTGCACCAAGTGGCGCTCATCTCCAACCATGGACATTTGTTGCAATATCATCGCAATCACTCAAACAAAAGATTCGTGATGCCGCTGAAGAAGAGGAGAGAAAAACCTATTCCCAACGAATGCCAGATGCTTGGAAAGAAGTTCTTGATCCGTTAGGAACTGATGCCATCAAAGAACATCTTACCGATGCCCCGTGGGTGATTGTATTGTTTAGACAATCGAAACGTTTGCGCGAAAATGGCGAATGGGGGCCTACATACTACAGCACTGAAAGCTGTGGGATAGCAGCAGGATTATTCATTCATGCGATACACAATATGGGGCTTGTTACACTTACACATACACCTTCTCCTATGGGATTCTTGAGAGATATCCTCGAACGTCCCGAACATGAACATGCCATGTTAGTCCTTCCAGTTGGTTATCCAAATGATGCTGCAATGGTTCCAGATATTGATCGAAAAAGGTTGGATGAGATTTCAATATTTATTGAATAATCTATCAAAATCCATTTCAAGCAAATTGGCTTAAGAGAACAATGAATCCAATGAATCCAAACGTATGGATGAATGAAAGGATTCCAAATAAAATCAGCATAAGCGTTCTGTAACTCCCTTTGT
>JAKMFY010000066.1 GCA_022425185.1 Candidatus Poseidoniaceae archaeon
GAGGCGTCTCTATTCAGAGTTTCACTTCCTTGTCTTCTTTAGTTCAGGAGCCCATTCGTCGGACTCATAGAGTCTAAACAAGAAGAAGAAAGCCACCATTGCGATGATATTAGCAATGTGGGCTGTAGTACAAAATGGACAAATCAAACCTTCTTTTATCTCATAACTAACGAGAAGTCCAATCACTGGAATACCTGCGATTGTTGCCGCAAGACCCGCTTTAAGGAAGGTGGGTGTTGCGAAAGCAAGTGGTTCCTTAGCGACTGTAATGACGATCCAGAGAAGAACACAGAACGCAACCATTCCGAGAAGACCCCATGGTTGATTGATGAACGGAACAGTGTTGTATTCCGGGTTTCCAATAAGGCCATCACAATTGAGGATCGAACTTCCAGAACAAACACTTCCTCCTTCGCTGAGTTTATTGTGCATCCACAACGTATGTGCAGATACTGTGAATCCGCCAGTACAAACCAACATCAATCCTGCAAGCATTCGTCCACGCTTTGTTGATGTTGATGGCCATTTATTGACCAAGAAACCTCCCATTGATTCACCTAATGGTGTCATTAAAAGAACACCATAGAGTATGATTACAGCATGAAATGAAAGAATAACATACTCATTCATTGTGTTCCACCTCCGTAGCGCTTTGTCAATTGCTCAATGGCTTCATTGAGCTCAATGTAATTATCTCCAGTATAGTCAGCAAGTGGGAAGACGTCTTCAGTCACAGCATCCCAGCCAATGGAATTCACTGCTTGTCCGGAATTCCAGGCAACAATGCCGTCTGGTTGGACCAAGAAGTATGTTGGTGTAGCACCTACGTCCCATTCCCCAACAATATCGAGGTCAAGATCATCGACGTATGCAAACGTGTGTTCGTAAGTATCACGGAATTCCATAATCTCTGAACGGGAAGAATCACCAACGAATTCGACCGCTATTGCGATGAAGATGACTTCAGGACCGTCCCAAACCGATGAGGAATATTGCTCAGCCCAGTTTCCAACATCTTCTGCACTTTTCTTACAAAAGCCGCAATCTGTATCCAAAAATTCAACGGCAATCCAAGGAGCATCTCCAGTGGAATTAGGACTCCACTCTGGAGTAAGGAGATCATCAAAAACAAAGGTTTGCCAACCGTTTCCATCGTAGGCTTTTGATGTGAAAATAGGGGCACGCTCTCCAGGTTGTGTACCTGACGCAATAGGATTTGATGTGAAGGCAACAATAAGGAGTCCCACAAAGAACAGAGATATCACAATTATAGCGGCGTCACCACGAGCACTGGCTTCTTCGGAGCGGTATAGATTCTTCATCATCTCACTGTTCACCCCCAAGTCATCCTCAGCCATAAGGGCAATCGTATTGTGTAGGCAACTAATTTCAGTTATCGAGACCAATTTCTTGAATCAAGACTCGTGCAGTATGGCGAACTGCCTCTTCACTGTTGTATTTGACATTGAATCCGGATGCAATCATTTTGTCGATGGCGAGCATTGCACGTGGTATGTCTCCTGCCCAACCTCGGGAGCCTCCTGTATATGTTATCTCAGCATCAGTATAGCCAGTTTCTTCAACGACAATTTCTGCAATGCGTCGAACGCTACAGGTATCATGGCTTCCTAAGTTGAAGAGGTTGAGTGATTCTTTTTGGTTTTCCATTACATGAAGAATACCATCAACACAATCTCCAACTTCCATGTAGGACTTTTCTTGTCGGCCATCGCCAAGAACTTCAAGTTCGGCAGGGTTTTTCTTGAGTTTATGGATGAAATCAAAGATGACACCATGCGTTCCACGATCTCCAATAATGTTTGCAAATCTGAAGATGTATCCTTGTAGACCAAAGGTTCCAACCCAGCTACTGACGAGTGATTCTCCTGCTGATTTACTTGCCCCGTACAATGATATTGGCATACATGGGCCATGATTCTCCGGTGTTGGCATAGGCGCATTTTCACCATAAACGACTGAGGATGAGGCGAACATAATGGTTGGAACGCCGTGTACTCGCATGGATTCTACGACGTTGTAGGTGGCAAGAGTTCCTTGTTTGAGGTCCGTATCTGTAATTTGTGTACCCAAGCGAATATCTGGATTGGCGGCGAAATGGAATACGACGTCAACCCCTTCGAAATATTGGGACATTGCGTCATAATCCGTGATATCGACATGATGGTGTTTTACTTGGCTGGAATGGTGGGCGAGAAATTCTTCTTTTCCGCTCGATAAGTTATCGAGGACAACTACTTCATCGCCACGCTTAACCAAACGGTCAATCAAATGTGAGCCAATAAATCCTGCACCACCAGTAACCAAGCTTCGCATGGTTTTCGGTAATCATTCTGTATGTCAAAGTTTGCTATTGTATCAAACCAAGGTTTTCTATGCTATGTCGGTTAAGATTCTTATTATGCGAGTAGGCCTGATTTTGGTTTTCCTCCTCGTATCAGGTCCTCTTTCATTCGTTCATGCTGAAATTCAAGAAGAGGATGTTTTTGAGTGCCAACCACAAGAACTCTCTTTTGGAGTGAACAACGCTTTCATCAGAGCTATGACAGATGACTCCACCCAACCAAGTGAATCATGGCTACTGTACATGCCTGCAATGTGTGGGCAATCCGATTCCGTTTTGCGAGAGGCTTTACCTTTCCAAATCAAGACGATCGAGCAACCATTGCAAATTCAAGGTTCGTTCATAATCGAAATTTCTGAATCCGAGGATCTAAGAAACCAACTCGATTCAATCGATGTAATTGAGCGTTGGTCTGCTATCCATGAACATACAAATACACCACGTTTTATTCCAAACGATCCATCGTTTTCATCTCAATGGCATTTGCTCAACACAGGTCAAGGGTCTGGAACAGCAGGTGAGGATGCAAATGTAACTGGTGCATGGAATACAGCAACTGGAAATGGCGTCCTCATTTCAGTTGTTGATGATGGAGTGGACCACCAGCATCCAGATCTTTCTCCAAACTATCTTACCTCGATCGATTACGATTATTGTGGGAATGAAGGAGACACAACGCCAACGTCAAATGACGGGCATGGTACTGCTGCCGCAGGCGTTGCAGGTGCCAAAGGAAACAACAACAATGGGGTTACAGGGGCTGCTCTTGATGCTGATCTTATCGGTTTGAGACTCATTGCTTGTTCAAACACAGACCAAGATGAGGCTGATGCTATCGGCCACAGAAGAGACATTGTTGGTGTCTCTTCAAACTCTTGGGGGCCCAGTGATAACGGTCGAACTCTCAAAGGACCTGAACCACTTTTGCAAGCCTCATTGGAAGACAATGTATACCTTGGGAGAGGGGGCCTAGGAACCATTACAACACTGGCAGGTGGTAACGGCCGAACCAGTGGTGATAACTCCAATTATGACGGATATGCAAATACTCGATTTACAATAGGAGTTGCAGCCATTACCGACTCTGGAGAACAATCATACTACAGCGAAGATGGTGCAAATCTCTTGGTCGCTGCGCACTCGAACGGTGGTTCCCAAGGAATCACAACCACCGATATACGAGGATCTGGTGGATATACTTCTTCAGACATCTACAATAATTTTGGTGGAACAAGCAGTGCTACACCTCTCGTTTCTGGAGTTGTCGCCCTTATTCTTGATGCAAATCCTAGCCTGACCTATCGTGATGTTCAGCATGTTTTGGTCCATAGTGCCCGTACAAATCATGCCTTGGATAGTGACTGGAGTGTCAATGGAGCAGGGCATGACTTCAATCACAAATACGGCCATGGTGCACTCGATGCTGGTCTTGCGGTCCACATCGCTGCCAATTGGACGAATGTCGGTCCTGAACTGAATTGGACAAGTGGTGAGAAATCGATCTCTCAGACAATCCCTGACAATACTGCCAACGGATTATCGGATTCCGTTCTCGTTGATGCAGGCTTACTGGTTGAAACAGTCGAAGTCCGATTCGATGCAGATCACACCTACAGGGGCGATATTGAAGTCTCCTTGACCTCACCTGATGGAACTGTCTCTCGCTTGTCTGAGAAACATAATGACAACAATAACAACTACAACGAATGGGTCTTTTCTTCGGTCCTTCACTGGGATGAATCCTCAGACGGAACATGGACACTTGATGTGAAGGATATCCAAAACGGTGGAACGGGTACATGGAATCACTGGGAATTGCTTATTCATGGAGCGGAGGAAGTCATCGATACAGATAACGACGGATTGCCAGACGAGGATGAAGAAAATATCCACAATACCGATCCACTCGATTCAGATACTGATAACGATAATCTTCCAGATGGTTTTGAAATATTTAATTCATCAACGAACCCAACCGATGATGATACGGATGACGATTTACTCCTCGATGGTCAAGAAGTTCTGGTTTTCCTTACCAATCCATTGCAAAGTGATACAGATTCGGATGGATTGAACGATGGTACAGAAGTGCTTGTAACAAACAGTAACCCTCTGGTTTATGACGCCGATGAAGATACAGACGGATGGTATTGGTTCCAAGATTGCGATGATGA
>JAKMFY010000079.1 GCA_022425185.1 Candidatus Poseidoniaceae archaeon
ATTCAAGATATCGATTGCGATTTGAAGAGCGGTGTTGACGAACGAGTAAACAACCATGCCAAAGATCCTCAAAACGAGCAACTGGCCCGAGAAACTTCCACGCTTCAATCGCAGCAGCATGAACCCAGCTGTTGAAGTCAGGAAGGCAATAACAATCCATGCGAGGGATGAGTTTGCAACTTGCATCCAAAGAATCGATGTTGTCTCTGTGTCCACAAGGTCATCAAAAGTCTGCCATCCTTCAGCGCCTGCGAAGATTGCACTGAAGACAGTTGCAGTCCACAACAGCGATGAAAACATCGCTGCGTCAGCATTGTCTCGCATTTCTTGGACTACTCGATTGACAGTTGTTTCAATACCAGCTCCTTTGGCGAAGATGAACAAACCAAGTAGGAGTGGAAGGCTACCAATGACAATGCCGCCGATTTCGTTTGGAAGCATAATTCCGAGACCAAATATTGCAAGAACCAATCCAAATGGAATCATGAACTTGGCTCTCCATTTTGGATCTTCAAGCGCCTTGACGATGTAGTAGTAGGTGCCTTCAATGCCCTTAGATTGCTTGACAATGATCTTTTCGACATGATCGATACGAACTTGTGATTGAATGATAGGGAGGACAGATTCATCTTCTGCTCCATCGGTGATGAGTATCGCTTCATCAGGTTGGAAGGCTGAAACAACTTCCTCTAACTGAGCCGCAATTGCACGGTCAGAACGTACGCCGATTTTTTCATCACCAGTGAGAATTGCAACTTCGACTTCATCATCCTCTCCACCTGTTTCGAGGAGAGCATCGTGCTGAGATAGTGCACCAAGAATAGCGTTTGTATCGCTTTCTTCCGGGTCAGCAATACCAAGTTTGAGAGCAGCAGTGAGTACTTGTCTACGACCAATGACAGGACCTCGTATCGAGGTTTTGATTCCAAGATCATTGTCTCGGTCAACAGTCAGCACAAGTACTCGTGTCATTTCGCTCCCTGTTCATTCGTATGCGTTCCTCCACTTCAAACTCTTGTTTGCTCTGAATCTGTTGGAGGTTGTTTTTGCGGTGCTTGGGCTTGTTGCTCACGTCGCTTTCGTCGCTGAGTAGCGCGAATGTATTTCAGCGGATGATCAAGCCATGGCTGGTCACATAACCTGTTATCACCAGGTAAAACAGGACAGTTGTGATTTACTTTCAACTTAGAACAACTGGACGGTGTGTATTCGTGCTGATAGACGTGATCGACCTGATAGGATGTCGTTCCTTCACTAAAATCAGGTGCACCTCGGAAAAAATCAACACATGCTTCCTTTGGTAAGGCAAATGTTGCCGCCATGGAAGCAAGGAACAGCCGTCCAAAGTGATTGAGATTCACCCCAGCAGAAAGGTCTGCAACTGCCTTTCTCATACATGGCGGCCAGTCCTCTTCTTCTGCACCAACCAAGGCGATTGCTTCACTCGTTTTCTGATTCAATAGATTTCGAACCATTCCAACAGGTTCTGCTAACCGGATGGCTAAATCAGTGGTCACTTCTGCCATCTTTTGAACGCCTTCACGTTCAACATCAGACTTGATGTGTTCACGTAGCAGTCGAGCGAGTTTAGCAGTTGAACTGTATTTATTTTCATTGTGGAGTCGAACGATACCATTCTCAACATCACAGTTTGGAAGCCTCCAACGATTCCCAGTAATGCGAGGGCATACCTCGATAAAATCAGAAAGACCGAGACTCCACTCCAATCCGTCTTTGGTTTGCCTCAAGGCCTGAATATCTGAAGAAGCAATGTTTCGCCGAAATGCATTTCCACTCTCAACTTTATCGAGGACTGAGATGTATGTACGAGCAATCGGTTCAAGATTCGCAGCATCTCTGATCAGAAGATGTTCTGCTCTTGCTGCTTCTGCTTGAGCCCATCGCGCTAAAAGGCGTTCATCTTCTGATGCACAAATGACAAGCCGAGCGTAATAGAACGAGAAGGCTTCAATCAATCGTCCTTCTTCGGTATGGATATCGCCACCACTCAACTCAACTCCTTCTTTTGATTGAACGGTGTCAACCAATCGAATTCGTGCCCGTTTTCGGGCAGATTCCATGAGCGGACCATCGATTAAATCGTCCAATGAAATGTTGTGCTTAGCGGCCATATTTTGAATCCAACCGCTTGCTTGAGGCAAGAACGGATAGCGCGCAAGCGTCACCTCATCAGTGACGATTGGTTGGCTTGTTGGGCGGGGCACATCAGACGAATGAACCCGATACCATATGAACTTGACAACCCAAACCTTTCTTCAACATCTTCCTGTAGGACAGTCTGTGTTCATCGATGCGCTCGAGCCTCTTCTTGCGTTACAAGATGAAGTTCGTGAAGCATTTGGTTATTCGATACAAAATGATGTAGAGTCAGCCGAACGAATGGAATCGATGTTTTCAATCTCTCAACCATTTGGTCGTTATGAATGGAGTTTTGATCAACGCCAGAAGGCAACCATTGGACTTCAAAAACACCTTCATGCAGCAAAACAACTCTATGTGATTGGAGCAGGTTCGGGGATGATTCGAACTTCAGATTACGGCCCAGGGGCACGTTTTATCGCTGCAGACGGAGCTGTCGGTGCTGTTGATGATCTTTCAAAAGTACTCTGTGTTGTAAGCGATGGAGATGGAGCCGAACATCTTCAACGTGCCGTCGAATCTTCAGTTCATATCGTCTTGCATGCACATGGCGATAATCTACAAACTTGGACAACGTTATGCACTGAATGGGCCAAAAATGAATCCGTTCCGTCTCTTACATTAACGCATCAAACAAAATCGTCGTTTACTGGAATGTATAATCCGGGAGGATTTACTGATGGCGATCGAGCTTTGTGTTTCCTCCAATCAATGGGGCTCGATTTGAGTCAAATCCAATGTCTCGGGTTTTCAACGCAAAAGGTTGGGATGTGGTCTGGTGCCACAGATCCTGTTTCTAAGTTGGATAAATTACAGTGGATGAATGAAGCCATGATTCGATTGGGAGTTGAACACCAACTCATAAACTATGATTGATGTGTTGATATTATGGAGGCACGAAAAATTATCAATTATGGGATGTGGGTTTTTGCGTTCCTCATCATAAATATCATCTGGGCAAGCGTGGCAAACAATGTCGCTTCTCAAGAACTCAACGACATCGACCATGAATTCCAAGCCAATCGTGAAGTTTTG
This sequence comes from Candidatus Poseidoniaceae archaeon, assembly GCA_022425185.1. Taxonomy (GTDB): domain Archaea; phylum Thermoplasmatota; class Poseidoniia; order Poseidoniales; family Poseidoniaceae; genus MGIIa-L2. The sequence goes on from JAKMFY010000079.1 coordinate 3,196, forward strand.
CTACAACCCGTTTTCGGAAGTAAAGCAGATCTTCCTATTGAAATTCAATCGAACTTTGTCCATGTCGATAATGCTTCGAAGATTGAAGATGTTTCATGGCAACTTGTCGATGAAAATGGAAAGGTTGTTCTTTCTTGGAGTGGTCAAACCAATGAGTTTGTTTCCTTAGAGGCAGACTTGGCTCCGGGTGAATATAGGCTTGAAACAACGATTGGAGAAAACATTCTTGCAACTCAAACTCTGGATGTTGCACCCTTTGCACCAATTGCAATATGGGGCCATCTCATCCTCTCAATCTTACTTGTAACCGTTGCATTCGGTGAAGTAGGCGTTCGAAAGTTTGTCTCCAAATATAATGAAAAAACAGTCGTTAAGGAAGACAAACCACGTGAATTCCGAAAAACACGTATCGGTATGCCCGAAGCAGATGAAGCAAATGATTCACCTTGGAGAGATCCAATCTCCTAGGAATCATAAGAAATCTGAAAGTGACATTTGTCGTGCTCGATCGTTATTGAACAACGATTCAACGCTTCCTGCCAACCATTCCATGTTTTGACGAGTGTAGGTATCAACTCCGTATGTATCCATAACGTGCTTTGTAACTTCGATATACTTTCGAACAGCGCCTTCAGAAACAGTCAGAGCGAGTTTTCCATTACACTGACCGCCTTCACTCCGAGCCACACCATGGGCCGATAGACCGCGTCCACCCACCTTCTCAGGTTGAATACAATGGCCTGCTAATGGCATTCTTCGATATGAATTTCCACATTTCAAGCATCGAATCTTCTGCCTTCCGTAAGCATTGAGATTACCACGCAAATCTGGAAGGAAGTGAGACCGAATAACAGATGATGCAACGGTTCTGGCATTGATTGCCCGCAATCGCTGACAGAGGTTCAGTTGCCCATTCATCTTGTCAATCATGGTTGCAAGTGTCTTGTAAGCTGAGAGTTCTGGACCTTCATCCATTCGTTCGCAATCGTGCGTATATCCATAGCCACGAACTGCAGCAACAGTTCCAAGTCGCCGCTCAACGAAGTCCATGCTGTCAGCGATATCCTTTGGATGAGGTTGCGTCAACGTTGCTTCGTAGAACTGCCGTTCATAGAACCAAGCAGCATCAACGTTCAGGGCTTCCTTATCGATTTCAGTTGGATTGAGACGCGTTGTCAAAACGAGTGGAGCATCCATTTGACCACCACGATTTGCTGGTAGAATTTCACGGCTGAAGTTCAACAAACCATCCATAAGCAGCATGATTGCATCTTCATCACCATCGCAATTACGACGCTTTGCAGCGTGGAATAATGGATGAGCATAGCCCCCAGAACAATCCGCCCATCCGATGATTCGCGACAGAACGCCACCTGATGTGTGTGGTGCAAGAGCGCAGATAAGTTGGCCAACGAGATCATCTGCTGTTGTCGCGTTGTAGTACGGTTCCATCTTGTAATATTTCACCAGGACTTCATCGACAAACTGAGCAGTGCGGATGAAATAATCTGCTGCATTTTTAGCAACGATGAAATCTTGTGGAAACAATTCTAACATTTGGTCATCTCGTTCAAGAGGATTTCCTTCCCAATCATGCGTGTATCCAAGAGCATGAAGCCGCTTCCAGTCGACGTAGATCTCCTTAGGGGTGAAGTGGGTTACAGGGACATCGCTCATATCGAAACGAATGGTTCCATCACGGAACACAGGGAGGTTGTATTTGGCACGAATAAGACCCTTTTCGATGGCTTCAGGCGTCTGATTTTTACTCTTTAGTTCCTTAACACACTTGACTTGTTTAGGCAATCGACTCATTCCAATACGCAGTTGTGCATCTTCCAGAATGGCTTCGATTGGAACGCTCTGCACCTCTCCGCGACGACGACTCTTGCTGGTTGATTCACGCATATCGGTTCGTCCTCCACATGTTTCTCCGACCTTAGGCATTCCATCCTTGTCAACAACACGATGGTGGCATACGATGAATGGAGAATCTTTTCCGCATTTGGAGCACAATCGTTTGCCCATCTGAACTCGAATTGATCCTTTGCCAGCAGCATTTGCAATGAGTCGCTGATTACCACCTTCTAATGCAATAGGGAACAGTGTGTGCGAGCGAGGAGACATTTCCCTAGGAGCCGATTTCTCAGGACGCCCCATTCGGCAACCGACGCGCTGTGGAGCCGCATGTTCCCAACGCAAGGTCGAAGATTCACGAATGAGAGGAAGAATGCCATCTACTTCATGATCATCATGCATGCGTTGAGATGCCTTGTAACGTGATGCATTTTCAGGTCCTTCATCAGGGACCGATTCAGCCGCTTCCTTTCCAACTTGATCGGTTTCAGCAATTCCCAAACCACGCTGACGGGCTTCGGTTTCAGCAGCGATTCGAATGGTTGAACGTTCCTTCTCAAGAGCAGACAGTCGAGCCTTTTCAGCCCGAAGTACGGTATTGCAATCTCGTAGTTCTAGAATTCGTTGTTCGACACCGATTCCAAGATCGATGAGTTGGTGGAGTTCCGATTTGCGCGTGGTAAAACCAAATCCATTGAGTAGAGCCTGCCAGCCTCCTGTAGCCACAACATCATCTCCTTCATGGTGGTGAGGTATACCAAGAAGAAGTAATGCTCCCTTCAGCAGGCCATGTTGCATGAACGTCCAGGCTTCTGGAAGCACCTCTTGGAAGATTGGCTCCTCGGGAAGTAGATCATATCCAATGGTTTGAAGTTCAGAAACGGGAGGAATGGATTCAGGTTGCAACTTATCCATTTCGGAAGGATTCCATCCAGAAACAGCTCCTGGGAAGCGTAACCATTTTGAGGCACTAAATGGATGTTCAGGAGATGATTCGGGCATTTTACCGGCATCTTCTACCTTTCCTTTTTGCAATGCTTTAATGACGCTTGGAACCCATTCGAGTGGGAGGTCGAGGAACCAAGGATTGTGAGGAGGAGGTAACGATGTTCTCCATCGTTCGGCAATTGCTGATGCTTGATTCCAATCCACAGTCATTCGAGATAAGAATCGGTGCCATTTACGGCGGATGTGGAACTGCTCAAAACCACTCTCATAGGTTGCTAATCCAGGAACTCCATCGGGGGCATCGTCGCCACAATCGCACAGTTTGACAAAGGCCTCAACATCTTCTGGAGTTCGCAGAGCATCGATAAGATCACTCGCCCACCAGTCAGAGGTGTATCCCGCTGGAACCAGATTCTTGTTGTTCTCCATGAATTCCCCATATCCAATGACAATCTCTCCGTTGTCCCATATCGATCGGATGTCTGGGCGAATTGTTTGCATGATGCTCGCCTCATCCACTCGTAAGAACTGGCCCGAAGAGAGGACAACATACGGCCCTTCAGAATCATGACTAGGCGTCACCGCACAGGCCTTACCTGGGCGTTCAATTTTCATTTGTGTTCCAACGGTAATGAAGTCATCAAGCACGAGCATCGAAGCAGGATTCAGAGAAGCTGCAGCAAGGCCGGAAGGCCGTCCTCGGCCATATCGAAGCCTGAAACCACCTGGTTGTTGAGGTCCTCCAAAGATAGGACGACCTGCGATGATGTCTTTCATGAACTTGTCAATCGGTTGCACCTTTCGACTCTTGAATGCATCAGGGTCATTGGAGCCATCCTCATCCTCTCCTTTCGAAGCGAATTTAGAGATGAAATCCCATCCAGGAACATTGAGTCGTTCGGTATGCTTCTGAATTTTTGGAGCCTTGAGACACATTCCTTCGCCAATAACCAGCAATACTCCACCACGGATTCTTGCTTCGTCGATGTTTCGAACACGTCCATATCCGGCACATTCGATGGATTCTGTGGATTCTCCGTTGATCATAACCGGACAAGCGCGTACGATTTCTTCGATTTCGTTAGGAGAAGGCCGATACTGAAGATTCCCTCTGTATAAACCGAATTCTTCCTTTACTCGCTCGACTTCTCCATCACTTGGAATGTATGGTCCGACCTTGAGTTCCCGACGAATCATGTCAGCGATAAGCACAGCAAGAGCTTGTGCAGTACCTCCTGCGGCACGAATAGGTCCCGCGAAATGGACTGAGACGAATGGAGAACCATCCAAATTGTTCAACAGACGCACTTCGCTGATTCCTTCAAGAGGCGCTACAAGGACGGCTTCTGTAAGAATTGCAAGACCAACGCGTAATCCAACGTCAATGGATTTGACCATGTCATATCCTTGTTCTCGAAAGCCCTTGGCCACGCGTTGAGCCATCATGATCGATGTTGTTTCACGGTCATGTTCTGCGAGCATTTCCCGAATATCATCGGCAACAGGATATTCCTCAAGATGTTCAATGAGCAACTTCTCCGTTCTGCTTGCGAGATCACTCGCTCGTGGAATTTCAACAAATGGTTTCGGGTCGAGATTTTGTTGTCGAGCCTCTTCAGCTATCCTGTAAGCATAGTCTGCATCTTCGTCCAAGATGCTCTGATATCGTTCCATCTCTTTCTCAAGACGAGCAACATCGACCCCAATCAATGGGTCGAGAGTCGCCGTTGCTCGAGTTTCTTCTCCCAACTTACGACCCCCAAACAACCCTTCGATGTCGAGACTTTATGATGCAATCGGAGGACTATTTTGCTTCAACGCAAGCCGAACATTCATGCGGTAGATGCATCACGATTGAACCATGAGCGTTCATCCTTCGTTGAAATCTATGCCCGAGTGGGAGCGATTGGTTGAGATGGTTAGGGAACTCGCATTCCTCGACGGCGGTTCAGATGATGCGTTTACACTCGCTTCAGGGCGCTCTTCACGTTGGTTCTTCGACATGAAGCCAGTGATGATGCATACAGAATCTGCAAAACTCCTCTCCACCTTGTTTAATCATCGTCTTAACGATCTTGACCCCGTGTTCGTTGGAGGCCTTGAATTGGGCGCTGTACCATTAACAGCCATTGTTATTACAGGCTCTGAAAACGAGAAGCGCAAAGGCTTCATGGTCCGAAAATCACCAAAAGGAAGAGGTGGGAGAAAAACCAACAATCCTCCTGGTATCGAAGGTGCTTCAATTGCCGAAGGTGGAAATGTCGTCATTCTTGAGGACGTCACGACAACGGGAGGCTCTTCGATTAAAGCTGTTGAACGAATTCACGAAAACACATCATGCAAGGTCATTGCAGTCATCAGTATTCTCGACAGAGAAGAAGGCGGCGTCGAAGCATTCGCTGCTGCAGGAATCCCGTTTGAGAGCATTCTTTCTCGGTCAGACATTACCGACTAGGTGGCGTTCATGGAAGTTTTGACCCCCTCAAAGCAAGAAGCGATTCATCCGCCAGTTGCAGATGCAACAATGAGCGATCTCGCTTTCTATCATGCAAGCGAAGGAAAGCCCTTGGCTACAC
>JAKMFY010000097.1 GCA_022425185.1 Candidatus Poseidoniaceae archaeon
GAATCGTAATTCCTCACATCGAGTCGTCGTGCAGAAGCTTCTGGTTTAGGAATCCCTTTCTCGGCTGGCAATAGCAAGCACCTCCGAGTTCGTTGTCAAGAATTGTCAAGGCCATTTCGTATCGCTGGGCGCGAATCTGGGATGCCAAAGCGACGAGGATTTCCTGATGCTGTGAAGCTGGGACGACTCCCCAGAGCTTGAACCTCGAAAGGTTTGGCCGACATGGTCTCCGGAATCAATTCGGAGGAACGATTTCTCGTCCATCGCTCATCCTTGCGAAGCGAACTTGCTCTCGAGGATGAACGATGTCCGATGGACCCCATGGCCATCCACCAAACTCTGTTCTTCGATAGTCGCTGAAGGCTTGGTGGATTTCTTCAACGGTATTCATCACGAACGGCCCATGTTTTGAGACTGGTTCAGCGATCGGTTTTCCTTGAAGAACGAGAACGCGAACATCTTCATTGCCGGCTTTGATGACTGTTGCAAGATTTGCGTGCAATTCCATACCGTACTTTGGCTTGAGTTTGTGCGATTCGATTGTGGCTGTGCCCCCATCGATGTGATACATCATGCGATTGGCTTTTTCTGAGGCAGTAGGGAGTTCGACCGAACCTCCGGCTTTGACAGTAAGGATGTAGATGGCAACTTCGTTCTCTGAATTGTTGGCCCATGATGCGCTTGGAGCAGACGGAGCAACATGCTCATTCCACCTGCCAGAAATGATGCGTACATCACCGTCATCAAGTTGGATGTGTGGAACTTCATGCGCCCAGATCATCTCATAACCCGGATCGGTCATCTTGTCTTTTGCAGGAAGGTTTATCCAAATTTGAAACAAGTCCAAACGGTTGGGTTTTTCTTGGTTGACCAGTGGAAACATTTCGGAGTGTTGAAGACCAGACCCAGCCGTCATCCATTGCACGTCACCGAAACCGTAACGTCCTGTGGAACCACCAGAATCGAAGTGATCGACTAACCCATCAAGAACAACAGTTATGGTTTCGAAACCTCGGTGCGGATGAGCTGGAAAACCGGGGACAACTCTGCCGTGATACATTTTCCAATCATTTGCTTCATCGAAATCAGAGCCAATATGACGGCCAACCAAAGGCTTGTTGGGACCCTGAAGTTCGTTTCCTTCCGGATACAAATCAAGATGGTGGACGCAAAACAAGAATGGATCGAGTGTGTTTCGTACAAAACCCATTGGTCGATTAGAGATAACAGACTTGTCCATGGACCTTCGAACGACGAGATGTTCATTAATCGTTGTATGATATTTCAAAATGAACCTTTGAATAGGGTAGCTCCATGGCAAGAATCATGGAACATGACGAGGTATACCAGCGAATCACAGCCATCCTCGACGGTGAGGACGATTGGGTCACGGCTATGGCGACCGTGACGTGTGAACTGCACAATGCCTTCGATCACTATCACTGGACCGGATTTTATCGAACAACTTCGCCTAACATGCTCAAGATTGGACCGTATCAAGGAGGGCATGGATGCCTCACCATTCCTTTCGACAAAGGGATTTGCGGTGCTGCAGCTCGAACTGGCGAGACACAAGATGTCCCTGACGTTCATGCTCGTGCAGAACATATCGCTTGTAGTTCAAGCACGAACAGTGAGATCGTTGTCCCCGTGAAAAACTCACGTGGTGAGGTTGTTGCAGTTCTGGACTTGGATTCAGATATTCCTGCTGCGTTTTCTTCAGCCGATGTGGAACTTTCTGAACGGATTTGTTCATGGTTAGGTCAGATTTACCACCAATGACATCGACATCACAAATGTGAAAGAAAAGACACTGGCTTTCTAACTTCTTTCTGTGAAAACAAGGGCACGTCGAGCATATATTCTTCATCCTTTTTTTGTAACTGCAAAAACATACTATCATATACAGTTGTAAATCCTATATAGGTTATGCTGAAACAAGAAATGGACGACCATGCTTCAATTGCCCTTAACGGGATAGGACTCATCTTTGGCCTACTAGGCGTTATTGTTATCTTTGTACAACAATCGCTTACGATGTTTTTGCCCTTGTTGCTACCGCTAGCAGTGTGTGCTGTATTTTGCACATTGCTGATCAACTCGCAACGGAATGCAAAACAGACCAAAGAGAACATCACACCAAGCCCAATACGAATTGACCTTATTTGATTCCTAGACTCCCAGTCTTGGTTGCTTCGATGTGGATTTCTATCTCTCCACCCTATTAGCG
>JAKMFY010000104.1 GCA_022425185.1 Candidatus Poseidoniaceae archaeon
TGGTTGAAGGTTCAGAATCAACCGTTCTTGGATTTACAGATCAATCACTTGAGTACCTTGATGAGTTAAGTCAATTATTTTGATGAATATCGATTGTAAAACATCGGGACTCGATGCCAGTTTTGATCAGGGAAGAAAATATGTCTTGCGAGGAGATAAGTAAGGGAGAAAATCCCCACCATTTGAGCAACAGCCCAACCGATGAATGGAGCGTAATTCTTCCCAGTTGTGAGGACATTTTTATCATAAAGAGACCAACAAATTAGAACTGCTCCGGCCATGAGCGAAAGGAATGTAATCCATGGAGTTGATCGATTTGCTAGGGAAATATGTAGATGGTCTTCGTGTAGGAATAGGGCAAATCCCCAGACGATGAGGAATCCTGAACTTGCCAAGAGCAACCAATGTGCTGGTTGGATAGATCCAATTCCTTGATGACCAGTCCAAATAGGTCCAGCGGAGATGATAGCCAGAACAGGAAGTAACAAGTATCCTCCTAGGACCATCCTTGAATGAGGTTTTGCCAACGATCCGAATGATCGTTGTAAAATCTTTTTCGGGTTGATGATAAAGAACATGAGTATGAATAACATACTCAAGGAGATGTCCACAAGAGTTTCTTCAACGAGTTCTCTTCCTCGCAATGCACTAATGACAATATGTGCAAGAGCAATCAAAAAGAACAAAGCAAATTTGAGTTGAAGTGATTTTGGTTCTGTAACTTCCCATCCTAATCGCCGGTTGAAGTGTGAGAGTAAACATGTTGCAATTTGCATGCATGAGAAGAGCGCTACTGTAAACGAGACTCCAAGTTCAATCATGCCGTCAATCCCTCTCAAGAACCATGAAGCGATAACAACGACTCCACAGATAATCAACAGTATGCCTGGTGTGTAGGAGAAAACTCCAACCTCATCAACTTCGTTTTTCGTTCTAAAAACCTCTATTGCAGGGCTGGCTAGTGAGAGCAATGAAAGGGAAAGAAGAACGATACCTATTCCTGACAATTCAATCAGTAAGTCCCAGTCCGTGGAGAATACGCCAACTAAAATGAACAGTTGTCCAAGTACGTTGAGTTGTAAGAAATGACGCATAGTTGTACGTTCGAATGTTTGAATATTGTACACCAACGGGAAAGTGTCGAAAGCAATCCCTGCCAGTACTGCGATCATTGGTCCTAGGGAAAATTGGACTATGAATATGAAATTTACAGTCTTTAATCGTTCATGGTTATCCATTAATCCGTATGGTGTTTTGAATATCAACCATGTCAGCATGATTGCAAATAAAAGAAACATGGCTGCGGATGCAACAAATAATTCGAGGTACGAACCTGCAAATTTCTCTTTTTGATGTTCACCCATCTCAAACCCTCATTCAACTCGGAGAAGGCGGGTAATCCCAAGTTCGTGTTTATTTCTTTCAACGACCACATCACAGCCTGGAATCATTAGCAATTTTTCTTCTGCATCTAAGGCAAAAATAGCAACACCGACTCTTTCACACATGGTACGTAATTCCCGGCGGCATGCTTGTTGATGAGAATCCATGTGGACAAGGGGCCTCAAATCTACAATAACAGTGTCGCCTTGGCCGATTCGATCAGATATCTGGTTTGTATAAATCCTATATTTTGAATCTGGTTTGACATACCGAAGAGCTCTTTTTGGCCGAATCGTTGTTGTTTTTTTGATAGAAGAGAGGTCATGAAAAGGCTCTCCATCAGGAGTAATCGGTCCAGTCCAGAGAGAAGGAGGCGTCATCAAATCCGGTGTTTTCTGAGTCTCTTCAAGTATGGGCTCTGGAATGTGTTCTCTTTGTTCCAATGAGGGTTGTTGTTGAGCGGCTGGTTTTTGCTGAGGAGGTGGTTGCGAGCCACCTTCTGGATCAGGTAAACCAAAAAACTGCCATAAATTCCCCATATACGTCACAAATCCAAATCATCAAGTAAACTCGACAGGCTGGTTGTGTCTTGGTTTGTTGGAGTCATTGAAGGTGTCGGTTGAGCAACTGGTGCTGGTGGTTGATTTGCTGCCAAGTATTGGTCGCCATAATACGCCCACTGTTCCATCGTCCATCCCTGAGGAAGTCCACTTGCTGGCAGAGGTGGTCCTTCGTTGAGTTGAGGAGGTTGTACGAAAGAAGGTTGAGAAACTGGCTGAGTTTGCTGTGCTGCTTGCTCAAATGCAGGAGTTTCAGTAGGTGATTCATACGTTGGTAAGGAGGCAGAATCCCACATTTTGCTCGAACCTGTTGATTCAAGCAAATCTTCGGAAGGTGAACGTCGTGTTACTGCTAAGAATGATGCAAGCACAAGCACAAGGGCTACGAGCAAAATGATGACAATAGACATGGTTTGACTCACTCCGATTGCTTCACTAAATTCTTCTAGAATACCTTCTGGAGGTTTTTCTTCGACTGAAATTGTAATGGTCTTCGTACTTGTCGCTAAGTCGTCATCGGTCACTGTTAGTGTTATTGTCCATGTTCCCGCTGGTATATTCTCGATTGAAATTGAAATTCCTGTTGCATCAACATCGCCTAGTCCTTCTCCATCCAGATTCGTATCTTCCCATTCATAATCCCACACGTAGAGCATATCCAGAAGATCCGATTCAGTATCAACCGTGTCAAATGCTGTAATGTTCAGAGAATCTCCTTCAACGAGATTATCTATTGAGCCATTTTCATAGGCAATCTTTGCAATAGGTATTCTATTTTGTACCTTGACAACAGCAGAAAGGGATGCCTTTTCTCCGTCATCATCCATCACCCAAGCGGTAATTGTTCTGTATCCAGATGAATCCCACATCGTCTCGAGATGGTCGCCTTCAACATCACAATCGTTGTTCAATGTTCCATCAAGGTCACTATCCGTTGTACCATCAACATCCCAACAGATTTCAAGTGTATCCATATCAGAAGCAGTATCGCTTCCTGTGACGTCGAATACAACCATGTCATTTTCAAAGACAGGCAATCCATCAATTCGATTGATAGCATCCAAGAAATTGGTCTCAGCGGTTAATGTAGGTGCTACGTTTTCAATGGTTACCATAGCCAAAGATGGTTCTGATGAAACACCATCATCATCAACAGCTCGGACGCTAATGATATGTTGACCAGATGTCGGCCAAGATGTAGCGACATCAGAAGCAGAACCATCAGTAGAGACCATCAACTCAGGCATAAGGTCGCTGAGATTCCAATTCAAAATAAGTTGGTCTCGATCATTAAGTGAATCTGAACCTTGGGCACGAAGAATCACTGTCTGATCTTCCTCAAGAATCCAAGTTCCATTTGCATCAAAGGGCGTATTTACTCCCGCAATCCAAACTTCTATTTCACCAACATCTGGTGCAATATTGAGTACATTTATACTTGAATTGATTTCAGTTTGAGCGCCATCATCATCCGTTGCAATCGCCCTGATTTCAATTGGACCTTCTTCCATAGGCGTGAAGGTACACGTTGGTTGAGTCAATCCTTCTTGGCAGATCAAATCTGGCCAGGAGATAGAAACCTGTTGTCCAGAAGGGGAGATAGTGTCAATGTCACCGCTGTCTGATGCGTCGATTGTGATTTGTGTATCCACTGCGATTTCCGTAGGATGACTGAGATTCATGTATGGCGCTCGGTTGAGAACTGTCACGTAGTTGACAAGAGTTGTTGAATCTAATTCATCATCAGTAACAATTGTTGTGAGTTCCCAAACTCCACCGTCTGTCCAATTCCAAGTCATTGCACAATCGGGTGTGGTGATGACAT
>JAKMFY010000119.1 GCA_022425185.1 Candidatus Poseidoniaceae archaeon
AGCAGGAGCAACACCGAGAACAGGTCCACTTCCCATTAGCAATGGTCGCACATACATTGCGCCACGTCCCATTGGAGGAACCCAGTCAATGTTGGCTTGAACGACTTGTTCAACAGCATCGATGAAAATAGATTCAGGCACTGGTGGCATCTTCAAACGGTCTGCACCACGCTGCATACGTCGTGCGTTTTCATCCGGACGATAGAAGACAACACGATCTTTGGCAGTTCGATAAGCCTTCATTCCTTCAAACAGACCTTGTCCGTAGTTGAGGACACCTGCTGCTGGAGAAATCTCAATGTTACCGTATGGACGCAAGTCACCAGGCATCCATGGGTCGTCTGCAGTTGTTGTTGCAACATACATTGTATCGGTTGGTGTTAGCGAAAAGGTGAGTTTGTCCCAATCAATATCTTTGCCCATCTCATCGACCCGCGAGTTCCGCTAAGGAGATTGGGCTTTCAATCCTTGCTCATCGATTTCTTGAAAAAATCGCTGTTTTATCACCATCTGGTAAGAGGCTTGGTTTGAAGACGGTCGAGGCATAGGGCATACCATGGACGCATGGGCAGGTCGGATTGGCGTCGTCAGCGGCCGTTACCATTCACATGGTGAAAACGATGCGCCTGAAACGACCATCGAGTTGTTCGGACGTTGCGAAGATGGAGCTTCAATTTGCCTTCTCGTTTCTGGACTTCGTCCAACCTTCGAGATTGCAACCATGGGGAAGCGAAGCAAAGATGATCCGATTACGGATGCTGAACTCCATCGAATTGAGGTCCTGCGTCAACGTTCAGACATCGTAGATGTTCGTGGTCCTGTGTGGAAATGGACTGACTTAGGCGAGAAACCAGTCTGGACTGTTGAAGCGATTCAACCGTTCAATGTCCCTTCCTTGCGCACTGATTTGATAAAACAATCATGGATGATTTATTCAGGAGATATTCCTTTTGTCAATCGATTGTTTTTGGACAATGATATCGGTATGCATTTGGCCATAGAGGGTCATATTGTCGATTCAAGAGAATGGGATGATGAGGATGATGTACACAAAATCAACGTGATGAAACACGGTGGAGTCGGGCGTTATGCTGTTGATCGAACTGTTGCAGTAACGCTTGAACATGTGAAACAGAGCGAACCATTCCCCGTTCCTTGGAGGATTCTTTCTTACGATTTAGAAACGAGTATCGCCCACAACACAATCCTTTGTGCAGCTGTTTGGGTTGAAGATATGGCAACTGGAGACCGTCGAGTCTACGAGTACAAAGGCGCTGAAGACTTGATTATGGAACAGATGACCAAGATGGTTCGCAATGAAGATCCCGACATCATCACAGGTTACAACATCGATAATTTCGATTTCCCTCGAATGGTTGAGCGTATGGAACATCATACCAGTCGTAAGCAATGGAAGGCGAGAAGCAACCTCCTCGGCTGGGGGCGAACGCCCCATCTGGAGACAGAATGCAATCGAAGTCGGACCGGTGTCCTTCCTCGACGTCAATCGAATCGAGCGTGGAATCTTGGCGGTCGAGCAATTGTTGATGCTTGGTGGCAAGCGCGTCAAGCACTCAAACCGCAACGGGAGACGCTCTCGTTCATCTCAAAGTTGCTCTTCCCTGACCAAGAAGACATGCAGAAGATGGACATTGATGCCTCCAATATGGACGTTGAATGGGCCAATCGCCCCGATGAGGTCATGGAATATTGTGTTCGAGATGCCGCTTTACCTCTCGATATTCTTCATGCAATTCAAGCGATTCGACGTAAAGAAGCGGTTGCTGCTGTTGCAAAAGTACCGTTTGAAACCGCCTCCAATGGAAGCACAAGCCAACTCTTAGACAGCCTTGTTGTCCGATTAGCAGATCGCCGTGAAGTCGCCGTTCCGCTTACAGGAAGCGCAGAAGCAAAGGAAGGACAAATCACTGGAGGATACGTTCACGATGTTGAAGCAGGACTTCATCCATGGATTGCAGTACTCGATTTCAAGAGCATGTATCCAAGCATCATGATTGGACATAACGTATGTTACACGACTCGGATTGACCCTTCGCATCCCGAACAACCAGGTGATGATGATGAGATTCACACTTCACCTACTGAAGCAATGTTTTGGAGTACATCGTACCGTAAGGGATTGGTTCCAACCTTACTCGAGGATTTGATGGGTCAACGTGATGAACACAAAGCCTTGCTCAAGCAAGCACGTCAAGATGAACAGGCAGAGAAAGAAGAGTTCCACGATGCAATGCAATATGCGGTCAAGATTCTCATGAATTCGTTCTATGGTGTCTTTGCATCTGGTTTTTACAGATTCACCCACAAGGATTTGGGATCATCGATTACCGCTTGGGCGCGTCACAACATCAAGGCAATTATTCAGAAATTAGATGAAGAAGGACACCATGTTGTTTATTCAGATACTGATTCGATCTTCGTGCGCTCACCTGTGGCTGAAGGGTCTCCTTCTGTCTTACGAGAGGATGATGATCAGGAAACAATAGATGCATACGAAGCTGCAAAGCAAGCCATGATCGACTTTGGCCTTGAAGTTGCACAACGATACAGCAAAGATTCTGCTGTTCTGGAATACGAAAAAGGGCTCTCAGTGTTCTTTAGCCACGGTGCAAAGAAACGATATGTCGGTCAAGTCGTCTATCCCAGTGAAGAAATGTTGATTCGAGGATATGAAACGCAACGAACGGATTCTTTCGAATATCTCACAACTGCGATGAAGCAAACCTTCCAATACGCATTAACTGATGATGGAGATGCGTTAATTCAGCACGCACTCGAAACAGTTGCTGCTGTAAAAAAGCATGAAGTTCCTGCTCGCCGACTCATCCTTGCAAAGTCGTGTAAAGGTCGAGTTGATTCAAACGGCGTTGTTGATTTCACCAAGGATTACGCTCGTCCTGAAAGCATGGCTCAAGTTCGTGCAGCGAAGATATTGATTGAACGAGGCCTTGGATTTACTCCGGGAATGAAGATTTCCTACGTTGTCACCAATGCATCCAACCGACCAATGCAAGTCCATCCTTGGATTGAATCAGAAGACGATGGTGGTATACCAGGCTATGATGGACGATTCTATGCTGAACGATTAGCAGCCGCTTTAGGACGTATCACCGAAGCATTTGGATGGAATGCAAAAGAACTCTTCGCAGGCAACAGACAGACCTCATTGTTCTCATTTTAGGCAAACAAAACGCAAAAGGCTTCTAAGTAGCCGAGATACAGGCAATTGTATGGGCGCTTGGAAGAAAGCAACGTTACTGGCTGGTTTGATGATGATCAGCGGACTTGCTGGCTGCTTTGGAAACGATGATGAAGATTCAAAGGGTGAAATGGTCGCAGTGTTCACGTATTCTCCTGCTACCAACATCCGAGCAGGCCAAACCATCGACTTCAACGCAGGCGATTCTCTACCCAGCGGTGTTGCATTGACCTACAAATGGGACTTCGATACTGATAACTCAATAGACGCAACAGGACGAACCTCCGATTGGAGTTATCCAGAGACTGGAACGTACGAGGTGACCTTGACAATAAGCGACGGGTCCAGAAGCCAGACGACCAGTAAGGAACTGACAATTGTCGATGCATCCGCAGTTCCTCCATCGGCTGAAATCTCGTCTGAATCCTCCGATGAAGATTGTTTAGGAGAAGATGTTGACGAGGGCAATTACATTCATATCTGGATTTGTGACCTAGATAAGACACAAACAGACCGAACTGCAGATGGGGAAGTCACCATCCAACTCGATGCGAGTGAATCAAGTTCTGGTTCAAACGATGATTACATTTCAAAATACTACTGGGATCTCGACCTTGAGTACGACGCAGACGGCGATGGTGATTCAGAGAACGACAATGATCTCGAAGGAGAAACCGTAGAATGGAAAGACATTCGCCCAGGCGAATACGAAGTCGGTTTGACCATTACAAACGGGAAAGGATTAACCGATTCTGATGACATCAAGGTCTACGTATCCTACGGCGCTTCATGGCTTGATTTCGCAATTGGCAGAAGTACAAGCCAAAACCCAACTCAAATTGATTATGACTTCGTTGTGAATTATGACCAAGATGCAGGAAATACTGTTCGCAAAGTTGTTGGTGACTTGATGTATCCTCAGAAAGATGAGCCATGTTTCGTTGGAGAGTGTACTGGAAAACTCGATCTCGTGGCTCTGAACGATGAAGAAGAAGAAGCACAGAATACGGAACCTTCGGATGACTCAGCTTACGAATCTCGTGATGGAGGGGACTGTGATTCCGACAAGTATTGCGTAACAATGACGCTCTCGTCGTATATTTTCACGGACACTGACAACACCTACGGTGACGGAGATTGGACAATAATGGTCTCAAATAATGAGACTGCTGAACAACAAGTTGATTCCTTCTTTTTGAGACTCGTATACAAGTGATAACCGCGCCGCAGCACACATTTTCCGAAAGAATTCGCAAGTAGAATATCACCGACTCTTTGAAATAGGGGAGGTTTGTCGCAAGAGTCGCTAAGGAGCAATTATTATGCCATCACAATGGGAAGATAAGAAAAAGCCACATCGTAACATCGTCTTCGTCGGTCACGTTGATCACGGAAAGTCGACCACTGTTGGTCGTCTTCTTCTTGACTCCGGTCACATCGAAGAACACGTTATCGAGAAGAACGAAAAACTCGCCGCAGAAGCAGGTAAGGCCGGATTCGGACTTGCATATGTTATGGACGGTCTAAAGGAAGAGAGAGAGCGTGGAATTACCATCGACGTCGCTCACAAGGAGTTCTTTACTCCTAAGTACTACTGGACTATCATCGACGCACCTGGTCACCGTGATTTCGTAAAGAACATGATTACTGGAGCTTCCCAAGCAGACACAGCGGTTCTCCTCTGTGCTGCTAACGACGGTGTTAACGCACAAACCAAGGAACACGCGTTCCTCGCAAGAGTTCTTGGTGTCAAGGAACTGATTGTCCACGTAAACAAGATGGATATCTCTGGTGTTGACTGGGCAGAAGACAAGTACAAGGCAGCTGTTGACGAAGTTTCACAACTTTTGAAGACTGCTGGATTTGGCGCTCAACTCGACAAGATTCCAATGATCCCTGCATCTTCATTGAAGGGCGACAACGTTTTCAAGAAGAGCGAGAATACTCCATGGTACAATGGACCTACTCTCTTCGAAGCAATCGATGCTGCTGCAATGCCAGACAAGCCTCTCGACAAGCCACTTCGACTTCCTATCCAAGATGTCTACAAGATCTCTGGTATCGGAACTGTCCCAGTCGGTAAGATTGAAACAGGTACTCTGAACTCTGGAAAGACAGTTGTCTTCAATCCATCTCAGAAGTCTGCTGAAGTCAAGTCAATTGAAATGCACCACACAATCGTCGACAAGGCTGAGCCTGGTGACAACGTTGGTTTCAACGTCCGTGGTCTTGCTGCTGACGAAATCCGCCGTGGTGACGTTGCTGGATACACTGACAGCGAACCTACATTCGTTCGCCACGACGAAACCTTCGTCGGTCAAATCCAACTCATTGACATCAAGAAAGCTGTCTCTGTTGGATACACCCCGGTTTTCCACGCACACACCGCTCAAGTTGCTATCAAGTTCCAAGAACTTCTTGAAAAGACCAACAAGGCTGGTAAGGAAGCAAACCCATCGTTCCTCAAGAATGGCGATGCATGTATGATTCGTTTCCAACCAACCAAGCCTTTTGCTATCGAGCAAATGGACACCTTCCCTGAATTGTCACGATTCGCTATTCGTGACATGGGTAAGACTGTCGCTGCTGGTGTTTGTCTCAAGATTGAGAAGAAGTGAGTTCCAATACTCAATGAAACTTGAACAGGATGTATGAACTATGGCAGCCGTTACCGTCATCAAACTAACCGGAAACAACCACTCCGATATTGATCGTGTAGCAGGCCACATTCGTGCAATCTGCGAACAAAGCGATACCAAGCTTCGAGGTCCAATTCCTCTACCAACACGCCGTCTGGTCGTTCCTGTCCGACGTGCACCTGATGGTGAAGGAAGCGAAACCTACGATCACTGGGAACTGCGTGTTCACAAGCGATTGTTGGAAATGCACATCAACTCCGGTAAGGATGAAACCTCTCTGCGACAAGTCGCAAAGATTGACATCCCTGATTCAGTAACCATCGAGTTATCGATGCGCACTGTAAACTGAAGTGAAGCGTTTCTCTGAAACCTTGTTCTACTCTAAACAGGCTTTGCCACCTTGAATCTTCAAGATGATTCGATCACAATGGTGCAGCTTCTGCAGCACCTGAATCGATAAGCCATTGAGCCATACCGGTTTCTAAGTTGTGAACATCTCCTGCTTGTAGCATCAATTCAGATCCGTCTGCTGTTGCTATTGCTTCATCAAATGAAGTAAGGATTCGTATTCGAATAAGAGGGCTCGTCTCAACTTGCTTCTCTTCTTCCTTTGGAGTATCGTCCATCCAATCATCAGTAATTACTGATGTTGCTGATGGGGCGAGTTCCATGGCTGCACCATGCCTACCATCGCTCGATGGCGCCTGGGGAAGTGGTTCAGGTGAAGTGACAACTTCTTCGATATGTTCAGGTATTGGTACAGGTTCCATAGAATCCCATTCCAATGCAGCAATACGATCTTCTTCATCGATATCGATTGTATCGACTGGTTCAGGTCGTTCATCTTCAAAGATCAAGTCAGGTGGTGCTTGATTCGTAATTGGCTTTTCAGTAAAGTCACCTAATTGCATTGTCCCTGGTTTATGGGTTGGTGCACTGAACTCCATTTCTCCACGAAGTCCATCCTGCATCTCCTGCCATCCGATGGTCTTCTTGAATCGGTCCATTTCCGTCTGAATTGCAGTATACAACTGGCGTTCAGCACCATCTGTTTTTTGCCAATCCAATGGCGGTAGGGCAGTTGCATTATCCGTTGCACTTGTTGCCATTCGCAACGATTGTGATGCAGCATGCTGCATCATTGCAACCAATCGGCGTCGTGCCAATTCTGAAGCGATATGTCGAACATTTGCTTGACGCTTTTGTTCGTTCTGTACCCTCAAATCAGCGCCATGTTTACGAATCATGTTGTGGATCTGAACATCGAGTGTTGTTAACAATCGCTTGACCATTTCCCAAAAGTCCTTTCGAGGCAGGTGAACGGGAACATGACGATTGGTTTGTTGCCGATAGGTGGCGAACAACTGCTCCTGAATCTCACGGGCTTGAAGGTCCGTAAGCATGGTGTCGCTCGACATCATCCGAGCCTTACTCTTAGAGTCTTTGAACTCTCTTGCGCGGAATTAAACAGAACAGACGAGGCTTCATACCAAATGCCTCACCTTGCAAAGCAAGGTGAGATGGATGAACGTACCCTCAATTCAGTACAAAGCAGTGCTACTCGTAGCACTCATGGTACTTGTTGGGCCTTCGACTCTTGTAAAAGGTGCGCCTACAATTACATCATCTGGTGAAATAACATTAACACCAACACCTGGCAATGAATCTGTTCTTGCCAACATTTCATCTATCGTTCAGGTGCCTGCAAACCACACGATAACCGGAGGTGCTTTGGGAATTCAGACTGAATGGACTCCTGTTGCAGATGGAGGTTCGTATTACGGTACAGGTTCCGAGAGAGGATGGTTGAATGGAACCTTTGACAACACTTCCTCGCTTGCCCATGGTGGTAAACTCTCACTTTCGACGGATACATCATTGGGATCATTGACGGATTTTGAAACCACGACGAGGGTCCCGACAGGTTGGCTCGGAATGGGACCAGACGGATATGATTGGACGGTTGTCAATGTAACAACACTCCAGAATCAAAAACAGCCAACAAATGCAAGTAATGGTGTGCATGCTCTCGCCTTTGGAGCTGACTTAAGCCTTAGTCCTAACATGACTTCATGTATTCTCTCTCCAAGATACTCAACAC
>JAKMFY010000160.1 GCA_022425185.1 Candidatus Poseidoniaceae archaeon
CAATCGAGCAAGATACCTCTGGTGGCCAATGCTCAGAACTTCAATCGGAGCTGCCTTTATTTTCACGTTCATATTTTCATTCACATCATTTGCTCTCGTTCGTTGGCTAGCCCCTGACATGTGGACGCTTGAGGCTCTGATGGCGATTGAAGGAGGCGCAGCTGGAATTCCTAATTACAGAACTGAAGCAAGTCTGTTGGTGCTCGGTGGAGCGACACTTCAAGGAATAATCCTGCTTTCCGCACTTGGTTTAGCAGGGTACTGGCAACAAAAACAATCCATATCGAATGATATTGTCTCAGAAACGTTTGCAAGAAAATCATCTGGAAGACCGTCGTATTACGCACGCATTGGAATCAGTTTAGCCGTATTATTTGCGCTTGCGCCGTTGGTATTGATGTTGCTCTCCTCTCTACGGATACGGGACCGTACGAATGAATCCTACCGCTGGAGTACAGAAGCATGGGATATTGCACTTACTGGAGATTTAACATATGTTTCAGCAATTGATGCATTATCGAATTCGATTGTTTATGCAATTGCTTGCATGGTGGTCGCAGTCCTACTGGGCTATTCTGTAGCTTCATCTATTCACGCCCTTGAGCAGAATGGTAAGAATAAAACTGCCATGATAATCGATTTACTATCCATGCTTCCTTTGGCATTATCTGGAGTTATGGTTGGACTTGGCGTTTTGCTAGGGGTACTCAAGGTATGGCCAGAACTCTTCCAATGGTATGGGCTTCCCGTCATACCACATGCAATGCTTACAACGCCATTTGTCGTTCGAATCCTGCTACCGGCATTGAGAAGTCTTGACTCTTCGTATGATGAAACTGCGGCTATGCTTGGATATTCACAATTCCAACGCTTCTTGAAAGTTCGAATACCGTTAATGAAAGGATCAATTGTTGTGGCTGCAACTCTTTCCATCGCATTTTCACTAGGTGAATTTGGAGCATCATGGATTCTTTTACGCTCAGGTTCATGGGATACCCTACCAATTCTTGTTGACCAATTAATGGCCCGACCAAAATATTTCCAACTTGTGGAACCAGTTGCCATGGCAACTGCATCTCTATTGATGATGGTCACTTTCGTTCTCTTTGTCATCACTGAACGGTTTAGAGAACATCAAGGAGGGGGATTCTAATGACAATCGAAATTCAATCACTTACACTCGCTTATGACGAAAACCTGATTCTTTCTGACTGTAATCTTCGTTTAACAGAAGGAGAGATTCTTGTGATATTGGGCCCCAGTGGTTGTGGAAAGACAACGTTACTTAGAGCAATTGCAGGATTTGTAAAACCAGATTTTGGATCAATCCAGCTCAATGGAAGGAGCCTAGACAATCTTCAACCTGAAGAGCGAAACATTGGCATGCTGTTACAGAGGCCAGTTTTATTCCCACACAAAGACGTCTTAGGAAACATACTTTTTGCATATAGGAAGAAAAAGGATCGTAAAATGAAAGAGGTCAATGAAATCATGCAAGATATGGGCATCTATGAAATGAGAAACCAGGCCATAGAAACTCTTTCGGGTGGGGAAGCCCAACGTGTTGTTCTTGCTAGAGCCTTGCTCACAAATCCAGAATTGTTACTTCTTGATGAGCCGTTATCATCTCTAGATTTGAATGTGCGACGTCAACTCGCATCCGAAATACGGGCGACATTGAAATCCAAAAATATTGCAGCAATACATGTAACACATGATCACGAAGAAGCTGAAATCATTGGCGACCGTATTATTCATTGGAGTGAACTCCATTTACTCGAAAGTGAATAAATTTCAGGCGAAAACTGCTGAGACAACATCCGGTTGTGTCAGATAGATCGTTAAACCAACACCAGCCATAATCATCATCCAAGAACCAACGAGTTTGATCATTCCAGTCATTCGTCTTAGGAAGTTAATCATCACTTGACGACCAAGACCAACAAGGACGGTTACGAGAATCATCAATATCAACAAACCAATCATCAAACCACTTAGGCCAGATATAACCGCAGAAGTTCCAAGAGTACCAAGGAAAATCACGAACGGGAGGACTGCTGCTGCAGTACAATCAATCGAAGCAGCAGCATAACCAATACCGTAGAGATACATGTTTCTGCGTGGTGTGAACGTCTCGTCCATCTCTGTTGTCGACCATCGATCGACCAGTTTTTGAACGAATCCAAGTAAATGGGAAGTGATTCCAAGGAGCATTATGGTACCAAGAATAACGAGGAGTAACGCAATACCAATGGCAATGTAGTGAATCAATCCAGACTTAGCAAAGGCTTCACCCATTGCAAAAGCAAGCAGACCTATGAGGATAAAGAAAGTCCACATACCCAATCCTGCAAGTGATCCAATAACCCATGATGAAGGCATTTTTGTTTTTAATTTCCCTTCTTCTATCAATTCGTCCTCACGAGCACCGAGGCTGAGGTAATAGGAAATGAAGCCTGGTAAAACAGGGAATGCACAAGGCGAGAAATAAACCAGAATGGACAGAATCATTCCAAGCACAAATACTGCAACGAAGGATGTGGAAGGTTCTTCCCAAGCAATTCGGTCAGACATTGTAATCGAAACATTTCCAGTTAGAGCAGATTCGAGGGATGAGTCAAATTCACCCCATCCTTCAACAGGCGTCCCTGTTGTTTGTTTCATAATGATATAGCCTTCAACATCGATGACCATAACAACTGGAATTTGACCAGCACCAGCAGTGGAGAAAAGTCTGACTGGATCAGTCGTACTACCATCTGGAAGAGTAGCTGCATCGACAGAACCAAATCCTGTAGGATATAGTGGAACGGTATATTCTCCGCTAGATTCATTGAGATAACTCACAGATTCGCCGTACCAAGCCCCATAGCCAAGAATGTGTAAGTTAACACCATTCTCATCAGCCAAAGCCTCCCATGCATCCATATTCTCTTCAATATGCTCTTGTACGAAATGACAATTTGAACAATCATGAGCTAGCATATCGAGAATAATTACGTCCCCTCGAAGGGATGAGGTGGTGATTCGACCATTATCATCAGCAATTTCTGATTCAATACCCGTTCGATTAAGCGAATCCATGGCAATATCGGGTATTGGGGCTGGTTCAGCATCTGATTCAAAGACGTCATCGATACTGTCGAACAATGTCAATCCTGCAAAGGCAATTGTTCCAAACATAATCACGGCTACACCGAAAGCCTTCCACGTTTCAGAACGTTTGAAAACGTCCCAATCCGCTTGTTTGAGGAGGCTCATATGAATTCCAACAACTGGATACAAATGAATCTAATGGAGGCATACATCAATTGCTTACGAGAACAGAATTCGATTCATAGATGATATTTCCATTCATAGAATCAATAATTTTCACCCTTACCTCGCAACCAGAAGAGCCATCACAGAGATCATCAGAACCCTCGCTTAGAGTAATTGATTCACCAAAGTTCCACCTGTCGTCTCCATTATCTGTGAGATGGCAATTATTTCCGATGGTTTCTTGTGGAGTCGTGCATTGCATGTAAGCGCCTTCATTTACTGACAATTGTAAGTTTACTTGTGCCCAATTCAAATCATCTCCTTGACTCATCTGAACATAGACTAAGTTTTCATTCGAGTCACTTGAAGGGCTCGAGCCGGTATTGGATACGTCGAAACCATAGAGTGACAAATCTCCATCTGTATTCCCTTCAGCTAGGCTAAAAGCCCAGACATAGAAAAGCAGACTTGATTGTGAAAATGTCAGAGCATCACATTCTGGTACGAGTGAAGTGATAATGCTGTTTGAAAAACTTTCATCATACGGAGCAAACAAATCAACCACATTTGAAGGGTAGGTTGAAACATCTTCATAATCAATTTCACCACCATTTTCTTCGTGCTCGATCAACATTTCCACGGCCGTATCCATCAAGTCATTTAGAGAGGTTTTGCTAAGAACCGTGCAAAGTAATCCGCTTTCTGCAAACTCAGTAACCTCTGGATAAATGATAGCACCGTTGCCATCAGCAACTAAGTAAACTAAACCCATATCTGCTTCAAAGAATGTTACATTGGCTTCTGACTCTATATTTTCGTCTTCACCTCCAGCACAGTCTTCTTCTCCATCAGTAACCCACTCGCCATCAATTTCATCTCCATCATTGCAAATAAATACTGAATTGTTTGAAATCATCTCAATTTCGATATATGGAACGCCTGATTGAGATGAAAGTACGCTTGTCACTTGAATACCTTCAGGATTATAGTCCATAGGCAATTCCTCGTATAAGCATAAGTCAATAACTACCTCATTTTCATCTCCTGATTCAGCGTGCGATTCTTCTGCTTCAAGATTGGAATCAAAACATTCTCTTGTTTCCAAGAAATACAATTCATATGTATCGTCTTCGTTCATATCTACACGCCAATTGTCCAATAAACTGAAGTACACTCCATCTAAATCCTGATTCGTATAGGTCTTCGTAAATTCGTTTGCCTCATCCAACAATTCGGTACATCCAGCAAGCATCATAGTGCACGCAAGGAGAATAGCTATCTTCTTCATAGCCTAAACTAGATTTTCGAGATGTATAGTATTTCCGAAGTCAACGATGTTCATTCAGATGGATAACCGAAACCTCGAGTCGTTCGTGCGTTGGATGCACTTCGACCATAAGCACAGGTACTGAAAGAATTTCTGCAAGTTCTTCCGCAACACTCACAGGCATCTCAATACGCTGTGTTTGACCATCATAACGAAGCCATGCGGAATCAATTGCAAGAGTTTCTCGAAGTTCTTCTACATCATCACGAGCATCCTCTGGTTCGGTTGGAATCGCTCCAAACAGAATCGTATCATCTTCTGACAATTGCTCATAGGGTCGGAGTGTAGCTTCTCCTCGACGACGGAAACGTGCCCTTAATTGTCCGGCATCTTTGTATGAAGCAGTACAGAATTTGAGATGATATGGCTTATCTTTTGACGCCTCTTTCAATCGAAGACCAAGTTCGAGAGACCCTTCTGCAGCAGCAGAGAGTCCTCCAGAGAGATTGAATCCTCGAACATCCATGTTCTCTTGGTTTCCAATTGTAATCTCGAGTTCATTCAGATTGATGAATTGGATTGGAAGTTCTTCGAGTTGATCAAGAAGCGAGAACAAAGAGTCTTCTTTGTCAGGTTCACATGGCAACTCTATTCCAACGTTAATGCCTGCTTCATGTGCAGACCGAATCACATCCTCATATTGACGAGTTGTTCCGTCGAGCAAGTGGAACCGGAGTTCATCTAAACCTGCCTCAGCTAATTTCACAACCCATTCTTGCTTGAAAGGAATAGATGTGTAGAGATGAATGTGATGCTCAGGTCCAAAGGCCTTCTTGAGTTGTGAAACTGCTTCAACTGAACGCTCAGGATCGAGCATTGGATCGCCTCCAGTGATTCCTGTTCCAGTTGCTTTCATAGCATGGCCTTCTTCAATCACTTCTTCCCAAGTACTGCAACGACGCTCATTTGCAAACATGTCAGGAGATTCTCTACGGTTCTCAGAAAGTGGACAATAGTCGCATCCCCAATGACATTTTCCTGTTACGAACAGAACCAGTTTACGGCCTTGTTGGCATTGTATACATCCTTCTGGTTCACCTTCTTCAGCGGGCAATACCTCTGAAACCATTGGAAGATGAACGACCATGTGTACACCCTCAATCCCATTGTTGTTCAATTCGTCGGTACGTAATCCACCATTCG
The DNA here is from genome assembly GCA_022425185.1 of Candidatus Poseidoniaceae archaeon. GTDB lineage: Archaea > Thermoplasmatota > Poseidoniia > Poseidoniales > Poseidoniaceae > MGIIa-L2. The sequence continues at coordinate 5,732 of JAKMFY010000160.1, forward strand.
TTGCAAAAGCCAAGTGTGAAAACGTCGGTCAGCTGTAAGTTCAGGATGAAACGTTACAGCACATTTTGAACCGTCGATGACACCAACAATCTCATCGCCAAAACGGGCTATGATGTCGCAGGTGACTGATTCTGAATCAAAACGGGGAGCACGAATAAACACACCAGGGAATGATTCTCCCTCTCCTTCGTTTTTTTGAGGATCAACCGCTAGAGGCGTATGTCCAAATTCATCAGGTGTCCTTGTAATTTTCACATTCGAAGATTCATGAAGAGGCAAATCCACTTCCACTTTGGCTTCGAAAGATTGGCGTTGACGACCCCAAGCATTTCGTGAAATGCCAGCTTGAATAAACGGTAAGCGTCCACCATCAGGCATAGCCAAAAGAATTGCACCAGCACAGGTCCCAAGGACTGGCCTGTTCGTATGATGTTCCATCCACGAGTAGATTCCATCGAGCAGACCTTCTGAGGAAGAGGCTTTTCGCATCGCAGTTGATTCACCACCTGGAAGAACAAGCGCATCGATTGTTTCGTCAACATCGTGAGCAGAACGTAAATGAACGATTTCCACATCAAGTTTCATGTCCATTGCTGAAGCAAGAAGAGCCTCTTCATGCTCATGTCGCGCACCTTGCAACATAGCAAGACCAACCCGCAACATGAAACTCCCTAGGAGTCCTCTTCTTTAGGTCATAGCATTCACGCAAACTCCATCTTAGGTGTGAAATCATAGATGTTGTTCAAAAACCGAGCGCGTCTGGATACAATCATGACCCACGAAGGTGACTGTTTTCTTGTCCCTGGCCCTGTCCGCATGAGTGATGCTTGCTTACAGGCCATGGCTACTCCTGTCATGACTGCAAGAGGGGCAGAATTTCGCGACGTCATGGCTGACCTTAATGCTGGATTGCGATACGCATTCAATCTTACACCATCCCAGCGAACTCGTGGGACACAGTCCTGGTCTGGCGAGGATGGATACAAAGTCGTGGCAGTATCTGGGAGCGGGACTGCTGCAATGGAGATGGTCATTGCAAATCGATTCCGTCCAAACGATCGAGTCCTTGTTCCAACCAACGGTAAGTTCGGTGAAAGAGTCGCTCAAATATGTAAGCAATACTGCCAAGTAAAACATATCGCCTATGATTGGGGACGTAGTTTTGATTTTGTAGAATTAGAAGAACAACTCGGCCGTGGCACGTACGAAGCAGTACTTATCTGCCACAATGAAACAAGTACAGGGATTACTCAAGATGCTGCATCCTTGGCACAGATGTGTAAAGAATACAATGTAGCATTCATCCTTGATGGAATAACCTCTGTTGGAGGCGCTCCAGTTCATCCTGCTGAATGGGGGGCAGAAGCTGTCGTCATGGGAGCCCAGAAATGTACTGCAGGACCGAGTGGCATCGCAGCAATTGCAATCAATGAGCATTTTATCGAACGATTGGAAACAATTCGTAAGCAAGGAGATTCAAATCCTGTTTACTATCTCGATCTTATCTCAGCACTCAAGAAAGGAGATGATGATCAAACACCATGGACACCTGCCATCAATTTGGCAATGGGTTGGGCTGCAGCACTTCGTGAATTAGAGGAAGAGGGGCTTGAGAACCGTTGGAAACGATGTCAACAACTTGCAAACGGTGTACGGAATTTATTCACTGATCTCGGATTCCTGCTCCTTGCAGATGGAGGGCAGCAAAGTGATACAGTAACAGCCATCATGTATCCAGAAGGAATTGACGATTCATGGCGAAGCATGCTCAAAGAGAAGTACGAAACACAAGTCATTGGGGCACAAGACCACTTGAAGGGTAAAATGTTCAGGGTCGGAAGCATGGGAACAACCACTGTCGAAGAGATGGTTGAAGGGTGTAAGCGAATGATTAGTTGCTTCAACGAAATGGGACTTTCACTTCCAAACGTTGATGTTGCACCGTACTTTGCCTAAATCATGGCGAAAGGAATTGTACTTGGACGGTTCCAGCCATTCCACAAAGGACATGAACATCTTGTCCTCCAAGCACTGGATGAATTCCTTGACGTTACAATTGCAGTAGGGTCATCTCAAGAAGAATGGACGACAAATAATCCGTTTTCGTTTCAAGAACGGAAATCCATGATTGAAGCATGGGCGATAGAAAAGAGTTTGAATGAACGTATTACAATTGTTGGAATCGAAGATATCAACGATCCACCAAACTGGGTCGAACACGCCTCAAAGACTCATGGTGCTGGGACGTTAGTCACCTCAGACAATGGTACAAAGGAACTCTATGAAACTGCAGAGGTTGAAGTTCATTGGATTGATTTACATGAACGTGAGCAATTTGAAGGGTGGAGAGTTCGCCAATCTTGTATGATGCTTTCAACTGTTTACGACGATGAGGCAACACGATCTGTACTCGGCCCAAGTGTACCAGGAACAATCATAGAATGGTTGATCACGAACGATGCTCTTTACCGCTTTTTGCAATTGAATGCAGGTCCACACGCAGGCTAATCACTCTGTTGCTACAACAACTCGAGCAGCGCTGAGCACACGCTCTTTGTACATGTAACCCGGTTCTAAGACGTCAATGACGAGACCTGCAGGGAATTGTTCGGAAGCAGGCAAGGTCGTAATCGCTTCCATCTTTGAAG
>JAKMFY010000162.1 GCA_022425185.1 Candidatus Poseidoniaceae archaeon
TCATCCGCCAGTTGCAGATGCAACAATAAGCGATCTCGCATTCTATCACGCAAGCGAAGGAAAGCCCTTGGCTACACCTTGGCAAGTGGCAATGGTACGAGCAAAGGCAGTTGCAGATTTCTCGCTCCCAAGAGGTGTTCTCCTCGATTGTGCCTGTGGTTCAGGAATACAATTGGCTGCATACGCATCTCAACTCAAAATGCCAGCATTGGGAATCGAACTCGACCGTAATCGAGCGATTGCAAGTTGCTTGAATTTGAACACAATCGCAAAGCGCTTTCAGACCTATGATCAAGGCTGGCATCGCCGTTCATCTGTTCTTGCTGGCGATGGAACAGCAAGCGAAGAAGTGATTCAATCTGTTGATATTGAAGCAATGGGAGGCATTTCGTTCTTGCATCTCGACCCGGCACGGCCACGTAATTCTCGTACACATGGATTGGATGAAATGCAACCAAATCTTCCGAGTGTTTTCCAAGCTTGGAAACCGTATTTGGCAGAATCCTCCCGCGGCCCTTCAATCGTGCTCGACCTTTCGCCTCGTTTAACGGATGAACGACGACAAGAAGTCGAATCCTTGGTTGAAGATGTCTGGCCCGGAATTGAGCGTACATGGACGTGGATGTCGAGAGGTGGAGGTCGAGTAGATCGACTCGAATTGTGGTTAGGTAACGTTTCGACCAAAGGCATCAGTAAGCGCTTTATTCGTCTCGCTCCAACCTTTGGAGCTGCCAATTCAACAATCGAGGAACGTGAGTCTGAATCATCAACAAAGCATCATTCTTTACTCACTGCTCGACGCAATGAATGGGTTACCATTCTCGATGCTGCTCTTGTTGAATCTGGCCTTGCAGATGCTTGGATAGCAGAACAATTGTCGACTGCAGCAGATGTTCGATGGGCGGATTCATCACCTCGAAGGCCTCGTATTCATCATAATGGGCCCTTGAAGAATCCTCATCATCCATTCGTCCAAGCAACCGGTAGAGTTGTCGAAATTCTCGACAAACCTCTCGATGAAGAGAACATCGATGAAATTGTATCGACGGCACTGGAAAATGACATCTCCGCAATGACCATTCGAATGAGCCTCGATGCATCCTTACAACCAAAGTTACAGGGCAATATTGACCGCCAGTTGAAGAGAAGGCAAGGACGAAGGAAGGCGTTTTTGACCAAACATACGGGTTCAAACCACCTCCTTTTTTGTGTTCAGAGTACAGAAAAATCTGACCAGTGAAATCGGACACCTGCATCGCGGTCTTGATATAGGGGTTGTTGGTCGGAAAACTGCTTGACATCATGTCGCATCGTATAGGTGAACTTCAATGGCAAAATCAAAGGAAGAAGAACTAGGAGACGATTTTTCGTACATTCTCCGTATGGCAGATACCGATATGGATGGTCTAAAACCGCTGTCCTCAGCCCTTACATCCGTCAAAGGAATAGGAGTAAGAAGCGCAATTCAAATCTGCAACACAACTGGTTTTGATCCTGCTCGAATGGCAGGACACCTTTCCGTGGAACAACAAGAAACTCTCCGACTTGCCATCGAAGACTTCGTCAACACTGTTCCATACTGGATGGTTAACCGAGCAGCAGACATCGAAACCGGTAATGACATGCATTTGACTGGTCAAGAAGTCAAACTTACACTCCAAGAAGACATCAACCGTCTTCGTACCATGAAGTGCTACCGTGGTGTTCGCCACGCTAGCGGCAACAAGGTCCGTGGACAACGCGGACGAAGCAATGGTCGTGGTGGCCTTACACTCGGTGTAAGCAGGAAGAAGGAATGAGGAGTGATTTAGTATGGGTGAACCAAAGTTTTCAAGACCAAAATTCGATACTCCTCCACATCCTTGGAAGAAGGCTCGAATCGAAGAAGAGCACCTTATTCAAGCAAATCACGGCTTGAAGAACATGCGTGAAATCTGGAAGGCAAAGTCCCAGCTTCGTCGTCATCGACGCCAAGCCATGCGCTTGATCGGTACACTCGACACTTCTGAAGGTCATGGAATGCGTGAGAAGGACGATCTCCTTCGTTCCCTCCACCTCAAGGGACTCATCAGCAAGGATGCTATTCTTGACGATATTCTCTCTCTCAATGCTGAAAACATCCTCAATCGACGTCTTCAAGCAATGGTCTACTACAAGGGACTCGCATGCTCTCTCAAGCAAGCACGTCAACTTGTAACCCACGGTCACATTTGCATTGGCGACCAAAAGGTTTCGATTCCTTCTTACCCAGTCAACCGTGACGAGGAAGAAATCATCCAATATCACCCTTCCAGTGATCTCAACAATCCAGAACACGAAATCCGCAAAGCAATTGACGGCCGCCGTGAAATGGCTGAGTACGCTGAAGAAGAAGTCGACCCAGAAGCAACAAAACCGTTTGCTGATGAAGTCAACGAGGCTGCTGAAGCTGCACCAAGTGCAGAAGCAGAAGTTGAAGACGGAGGTGAGGCTTGATGTCTCGCAGAGCAATCGTCAATATCTTTTCTTCTTACAACAACATTCTCATGACAGCAACAGATCTAACTGGTGCTGAAACCATTGGAACATGTTCTGGTGGACAAGTTGTCAAGTCTTCCAAAGACAGTGGTGGCCAATTCGCTGCTACTCGTGCTGCAGAACGTCTTGCTGACACACTCAAGGAAAAGGAGTTCACTCAACTCATCATCAAGTAC
>JAKMFY010000213.1 GCA_022425185.1 Candidatus Poseidoniaceae archaeon
CATCATTATTGGCGTCTCCCCATGGGTCCTCATCAACCAAGCCGTCTCCGTCGTTATCGTAACCAATATTGTTGTAAGAGAAAGCTATGACTTCCATTTGCATAATAGCGACAGTGTATGACATCCATTCTCGTGCGTGATGGTTGCCTACAATCATAACGTCACGACGGTCCTCGTAATTTCCATTATCTCCAACGAATTCGTTGTATTCGCCACCTTGAACGTCCCCAGTGATTTTCAACCAAGGTGATGCGTGACCGTAATACCATCCCTCGTATGCATTTGCAGTGACTGTTTCGCCACGAGCATTGACACCACCGTTCATTCCTTCATGGAATTCAAAAATGTCAGGATTTTGTTCGGTCAATTGTTGCATACGCAACTTCATTGTTTCATAACTATGATATTCCTTGAATTGGAGAATGCGCTCTCCTTCAGATGCCCAAGGAAAAATGTCGTTGACATAGTCTTCTGACCAGGTGCTTTCGGGAGTAATATCAGTAGAATCTTGCTGTACATTCACCGTCGAAGCGATGACTGGGGAAAGCATTGAGAGCAATAATGGTAGTACTAACAACCCGAATGCCACGATACTTGTTTGCCGAGGGGACTTTTCAATTGCCATGCTATCAATTCACCCCAACTGTTCCCCACACTTGAAACCGTCGAATCCTCGATTTACCTTACGAGGGAAAAGAACTTGAAGACGAGCATGCAGGAAAGGGCATGGGCCTATACGATAATCTCACCTATTCAAGCGACGATTTGGGTGGCTTTTCAGAGTCGACTCTCATCGTTTTAGCATCAATATTCATTGCTTCGTTCATTGTTCGGTTTCTGGTAAGTACGCTCTCTCATCGTTTTGTAAGCGTCATAATTTCAAACGATGAAATTCGTAAAAAGGCAGTCAAGAAAGGAGATTCAGCGCTTGGAACTGCCGCTGCATCCGTTTTTGCCTTCATATTCTGTTCCATCTTGTGGGATGAACGTTCAGAAAATGCAAACATCGTCATCCCGTCATGGCTTGAATACCTCCCAGATGTGTTGCAATTCTTGCTTGTGTTCTTTGTCGTTGTTTGGGCATTCCGCTTGGTTTCCCTTGTCTATGACGTTGTCAAATTCTTCGACAAGGACGGTGAACTAGACGGGACTGAGAAGACCTTAATCTCTGCATTAGAAAGTACGCTTCGATTTATTATTGCCTTTGTTGGTTCAGTCTTTATCGCCGATGCTCTAGGCTTCCAGTTGACATCACTCCTTGCAGGATTGGGAATCACCGGGCTTGCTCTTGCCCTTGCAGCAAAGGACACGATCTCAAATTTCTTTGGAGCAATTACTGTTTTACTTGATCGACCTTTCAAGGTCGGAGATTGGGTTATCATCGGCTCTTCAGAAGGTGAGGTCATTGAAATCAATCTTCGAACAACACTCGTCCGTACCTCGGTGGATACCATCATCACTATTCCTAACGCAAACCTCGTCAGTACACCTGTTGAGAACTGGGGCAAGCGACGTTGGCGACGTTGGCAGTCAATGATTCACCTCGACATTAATTCAGATCCGGCCGATGTTGAATCCTTCTGCAAGCGTACACTGGAACTCATTCAGAATCATGAAGCAACCACAAAGGAAGAGTCGTCCTGGTGCAGCATCAATACAATTTCAGCTCAATCGATTGACATTGGGCTCAATCTTTACTGGAACGTATCCTCATCGCTTGCAGAACGCTCTGCACGAGAAGAACTCATCCTTGGAACAATGGAACTTGCAAAGGAACTGAACCTATCGTTCTATGATGGAAGAATTCGCCAACAGCGTTGATGATCCGTTCTCGAGATACTTTTTCTCAGATCGGAGAAGGATCCTTCCACCAATACATTTTGTTTGAAGCAAATGAAAGTAAAGCGCCTGCAAGAGCAACTCCAATTGCAAAGGAAGGTGTCATTGAATCGATTTGCCACCCATAATAGGCGACAATCATCGTGGTAAGACCAACCCATACTCCGCTTTTCCATACGCGTAATACACCGAGATGTGCTTGTAATCTTGTTACATCTTTCAGCCATGCTTTGGAGGATTCAAGTCCGTTTTTATCGTCATAGAGTACTGCTTCAGCATAGGAAAAGAGAACGTCATAATAGCGCCAAATCCATGCACCTCCAAGAACCGTTGAAAGCGCTTTTTTACTTGACCAACTCGAAGGAGTAACTGATGACCAAGCCTCCAGCATCGCTTCGATATCGTCACGAACATAGCCGTTATGTTCAACCCAACGACCTTCCATTTGTATGAGTTCAGCCAAAGCAGGGAGGCGTTCATCACCGCACAAGAGATGTTCACTTACACGTTGATTTGTAGGGATAAGCACTGTTTTTCCGTCTCTTGTTCCAATCCAAGATGGATGAATTCGAAGTGCTGGAAGGCCGACTGTATGCTTCGTATGTGGAGCCCTCCACAATGTGTTTGGTCGAAGAGCGTCTTCCACGGACTTCAATCGTTGATTCCAACGGTTCTGATCGTTTGGTGTTGAGAATTCTTCAAGCGAAGATTGTGCTTTTCCAAGCTCTGTTGAAATCCACTTCATATCAGCGTCATGTGTTAATTCAAAATGTGGAAAGACCACTATTGCATCATTTCCATTAATCGTCATTCCTGCTATTGGGAGGAGAACGGATGAAGAATCTAAGGCCTTGGCCCATGCTGATTTGCGAGCCAACATCGATGTTGAATCACTGGTCGGAATTGAATATACAAGTGCAGAGTATGCCTCATTCAGTTGCAGTAATGTGAGATTTCCATGCTGACGAATTTGTTGAACTGATTGAACATTCAACTCTGAGAACGAACCCCAGCAGTCACTGTTTTGCTCATTCCACCAAGAAGCTTCCAACGTCTTTGTGACATCGAAACAATCCAATGTACCCCACTTGGTTATTATTTCTTGATTTGAGAGAGCATCTTGTATTGAACCACGGGCAAGGCCGCGTGGCCACCATGATGCTTCCTCCATGACAAGCCACACGAGAACTCACCATTCAATGTGTCTTTGTGACAAGAGGGATGCAATGAAACAAGAGAACAGATTGGAAGAATCGGGACGGCCATGGGAATTAGCGAAAAAATGGGGGATGTTCTCGGCCAAGCGGTCGAGGCAAAACTGTTTCGCGAAGTCATGGAACACGACATTCAGCCAAAGCATCTTGCCATCATTATGGATGGAAATAGACGGTTTGCTTGGCGATCAAATCTTGCCACACACGTCGGTCATCGAATCGGAAAACAACGTTTGGAGGCAGTCCTTGATTGGGTCCTTGAACTTGGAATTCCTTGGTTCACAGTCTATGCATTGTCCACAGAAAATCTCAATCGCCCTGAAAAAGAATTGAAGACGTTATTCAAACTCTACATTGATGGTCTCAAGTCGATTGCAGATGATCCGAGAATTCATGAAAATAATGTCCGTGTTCAAATCATTGGCCATCGTGATCTCCTTCCGAAGGATGTTAACGACGCAATAGATTACGCTGAATCTGAGACGAAGGATTACGGAGACTTTGTATTCACAGTATGTCTTGCTTATGGTGCTCGAGAGGAGATGTTACGAGCCATTCAGAACATTGCGGAACTTCATGCTAAGGGCGATCTCCCTCTTGAAGGAATCACTCAGGAGACTGTTTCAGAACACCTCTACACTGCGGAGATGCCCGATCCAGATTTAGTCATTCGAACGAGTGGGGAGGAACGAATTAGTAACTTCCTTCTTTGGCAAATGGCGTATTCAGAATTGTACTTTACTGATGTTTTTTGGCCATCATTCAAGAAGAAAGATTTGCTAAAGGCAGTACAAACATACCAGATGCGAAAGCGTAGATTTGGTGAGTGAAATGACACAATGCGACGCTTGTCTGGGTTATCTCAATCCTGCACTTGCAGTTGATGCATGTGTTCGTCGCGGCGAAGAAATTTTGTTGGTTCAGAGAAAGTTCCCCCCATCTGCAGGTTCTTGGGTCCTTCCAGGAGGATTTGTTGACCAAGGTGAGCGCCCACAAGATGCAGTCCTTAGAGAATTAAAGGAGGAAGCGAATCTTGACGGAAGCAATCCAATCTTGCTTATGGTCATGGGAGAACCTGAACGTGATCCTCGTAAGCATATTGTAAGCATCGTCTACGAAGTTGAAGCGACTGGGGAACCGGTTGGCGGCGATGATGCTTCAGATGCTCGATTCTGGCCTATTGCGGACATCCTAGAAGGAAGACTCGTTCTCGCAGGAGACCATGGTGAGATTGTTGAAGCATGGCTCAATCAATCAATTCAGAGCCAATAAAATCAGCAAATTGTTGTTGGGCATCTGGCCATTCTGGCAACTCCAATGCTTCAGTTAGAAACAATCCCGCTAGAAATTGGGCTTGAATCTCTTCAACATCTGAATGCGATGTCAAACGGAATAATGGATACCCATCAGACTCGAGTCGATCGAGAAAACCACGTTTCGCATTACTCACCAAAAGGGTTGGAACGCCCATCAATACGGACTCGCTTGCAACTGTAACTGACTGTGTAATAACTCCATTATGTTGCGATAACATAGTGATAAATTGCCATGGATCGCCTCCATACTTGGACTCATCAGCATAAGTAATCTCGATTCCTTCAAGGATTTGTTCTGGAATCCCAAGAATCTCATCTGAGTCATGAATCCCATTTCCTTGCAACCGTCGCACGACGAACGAAGGAGGATCTTGAACTTGTATTGGACGAAGTTGTGGCCGTAAGTGAACGTGCCCATGAAGTCCATCGAGCCGATGGATATTCACTTTCTTTTGATTGAATTTTTTCAACCACCCTCCATCAATGGATTCGTCCCAATGGATTGGGAAAAGAGCATCAGTAGCAGCATTCCTTGCTAATTTATGAGACAGGTGATTGATCTCTGTGTCGGAAATGTACCATCGTTTTGGAATACCAAGTTTCTTCGCAACTCGTAATTCAAGAGGTGCACCTATCGCAACGATTCGCTCGAAACCCTGTCCATTCTTTGCAGCCTCTCTGAGTCCTTGGCGAACTGTTCGCATTCGATTCCAAGCTGTTCGAAAACGTCCTTTTCCGACGGGTCGTTCAACCCAAATGGTCTGTCGTCGTGGAAGAACACCTTCACTTGATTCCATGAGTTGGCGAACTTCTGGTCGATTTGTTGCAATGATGACATCATGTGCAGTACCTGAACGAAGAAAAGGTGCGAGAAGACGTACATGGGCAGGATGGTCAAACACCCAGCATGTGCGCATAACTTTGCCAAGTGCTCATGGTTAATGTCTATGAGCATCCAAACATTAGCAAGGCTATGAAAGAACCAATTACCTTGGATGGAATGAAAGTGTTTGGACCGTATACGCCTGGCGTAAAGGCAGGAAATCAATTCTGGTTATCTGGACAAATCTCGATAGATCAAGGCGATGATATCACCTCACAAACGAAAGGCGCACTTGCTAAAATCGATGCACTGCTCGATGCTGGTGGATTCAAGAAAGAAGACATCTGCTTCGCACAAGTTCTCCTCGATACAATCGAAGATTATGCTGCAATGAACGAAGTCTACGGTGCTTGGGTTGAAGACATGGATGTACGTCCAGCACGAGCAGCATTCGAAGCAGGAGCACTTCCAAAGGGCGCTCTTGTTGAAATTGTCGTTCAAGGCGTTCAATCTTGAGGAACTCATATGCCAGGCACACCGTATCTGGAAGAGCCTCCAAAAGGTCTCCTTACATGGCCTAAGCTGCTTCAGATGACGGTTCCAACACTTCTAGCGATTGGAATCGCATCGTGGTGGAATGGATATCTTCTTCACTTTTTTATTCTCGTTACAATTTCGTTAACCCTTACACTCTTTCTTCGAAGATGACAAAGGATAGGTATCCTTGAAAACAAAGAGTTCGACCACATTTCATGACGGAATGGCCTGTATCGTGTTTCAAAGCGTACGATATTCGTGGATTATCTGGTGAAGAATTGTCGGACGAATTTGCGTATCGATTAGGTAGAGCAATCGCTTCGTATCTCAAATGTGAATCGTTCGCAGTTGGAAGAGATATTCGTAAATCAAGCCCAGGATATGCTTCAAATCTCATTCAAGGACTTGTTGATTCAGGAGTTCGAGTTCTCGATTTAGGTATTGTTTCAACCGGATGTTTGTATCATGCTTGTTGGACCTTACCAGTCGATGGTGGTGTTATGGTCACAGCATCTCACCTTCCAATGCCAACTCACAATGGATTCAAAATGTGTAGAGGAACATTACCTCTTGCGGGTGAAGAGATTCAAGAATTGAAGGGCGTATTCCTAGAAGGCAACTTTACTGATGGTGAAGGAGAACATATTGATCATCCTCACGAAGATACATACCTGAAAGCAATCGTTGCTTCAACAGGAACACTTGCTCGCCCAGTCAAGGTCGCAGTCGATTGTGGTAATGCAGTTCCAGGACCTGCAATGTCAAAACTGCTCGATATGATTGGAGCAGAACATATTGATTTGTATTGTGATTGGGACAATACTGAACCAAATCACGGAGCAGATCCTACTCGAGAATACAACATGGTCGACCTTGCGAAAGCAGTTGTTGATAATGGATACGAACTCGGATTAGGCGCTGATGGCGATGGTGATCGAATCGGCGCAGTCGATGAAAAAGGAAACTTCGTTTATCCGGACCGACTTATCGCCCTTCTTGCAGACGATGTTGTCGGAACAGAAGAAGGCAAAGATTTGCTCATCTATGATGTCAAATGTTCGATGAATGTTGAGAAAGCAATTCTCGAAGCAGGTGGAAGACCAATGATGGCAAAGACAGGACATTCTTTCATGAAGCGAGTTCTTGCTGAGAACTCTGATGCATTGATGGCAGCAGAGATGAGTGGTCATATTTTCATGGCTGACCGCGGCTGGTATGGATTTGATTGTTCACTTTACAATGCAGCAAGAATCCTTGAACTCTGGTCAAGAAGAGAGGCATTATTCAGTGAAGAACTCAATCGTCTAGCCCCTAATCTTCCAACAACTGGTGAAGTCAAAATCCCTTGTCCAGAAGAAAAGAAACTCGAGATTGTTGCTGCAATTACTGAAGCATTCAATGATCATGAGTCATCAACCATTGATGGAGTCCGCGTACGATTCACAGAGAATGGTGAGCAGCAAGGATGGTATTTGGCACGTAAATCAAACACAGAACCAATTCTTGTTATGAGAGTTGAAGCAGTGAATGAAGAGAAACTCAGTCAAATGCTAAGCCTCATTGATTCAAGAGTGAGTTCAATCATCAATATTGAGAAGCTATTGGCTTAATTCCAATAACCATCATCATCAACTGTGGCACGAAGGGTTCCATTCCAAAGTTCAGAAATGGCCTCTACATCGGTGATTCTTCCAACTTCGATATGATGAACGTAGCCTTGTTCATTGACAAAGAGAACGAATGGAATGTTGCTTAAGTTTACTTCCGATGCTAACGGAGGATTAAGCATGAATGGACGATCAACAGTTCGGTTAAGATTCGTCTCAGTTTTGTTGTGCCATCCGTTCATATCACTGTAATCTTCTCGACCATCGTATGAAAATACCATCATTTTTCCTTCCGGAAGCGTTTGGTCATAAGCATCCAAAGTTTCCTCACAATGAGCACACCAAGGGGCTGAAAAGTATGCCACATACGATTCATTTTCAAACATTGAGCCATTAAACACCTCATTATTGTGAGAAGAACTTGACCATGAAGGGAATGGTTCGGCAACTTTGCCGTCTTCACCAAGAGACTCCTCGGTTACAGCATCACTTGTACAACCACTCAGGAAGAGTAGAAACACAAAGACAGGAAAGAATCCTCGTTTCATGTGTATCTCTCAGATGTTTTCGATCTCAACGAAAGGAACGATTGTGTAATCGAGAACGATAAGTTGGATTGTGTAGGAGACTGTCTCCCCCGAATCTGAACGGTCACAGGTCGCACCGCCTCCAGCGTTTGCTGCAACCGAAATTTCAATGTTATAATCTCCCAAGCCTGCTCCTTTAGCGTCAAGTTGATCAACAATTGATGATTCTGATAGCCCTTCAACTACTTCTGGATTATCTTCAGTTCCAATCATTGAGGAATTATACCATTCTGTTGTAACGTCATGTGTGAACTCAGCATCTCCACCGCCATTTTGACCGTCGGCTGAATTTGAGAAATTAAGATGTGATGCTGTCCCAGTGATTGTGTCGGCAGCTTTCTGGCCACCAGTCGGCCCATTGCAGGTTCCTATGCCACCTAATGGTCCTGTCTGGGGAGATTCGGTTTCATCCTCTCCATAGGACATTGAAACGAGTACTCCGACAATATTCTTGTCTGCGATATCATCCAATGCATCTGTATTGAGATCGATAACAAGAGGAGAACCGTCTGCAATTGTTTCTTCACCAGATTCAAAATCAATGTAGGTAATCTCTCCACTGACTGAGTATTTTCCAACACCGCCCATTCCTGCTGGGCTGTCTGTTCCTGCAGCTACTGAGAAGAAGTAGAGTGGGAAAATAACGAGGAAAAATGCAACGCATAGCGTCTTAATTTGAAGTTCTTGATCAACTTTGAAGTCATCAATGAAGCCCATATTCTTCTCCTCCTGTTGCAATCCAAGGGGTGGAGACCTCTATGTATTTCGGTTAGATGTGAATTATTCTTCTTCAAAATCACTGTTTGATAACCA
>JAKMFY010000217.1 GCA_022425185.1 Candidatus Poseidoniaceae archaeon
CCTGTCATGTCCTGTCCTGTGCTGTCTTGCTAAGGACAAAGCCAAGGACAAGGACAAGGACAACTGTCCTTGTCCTTATCCTTGTCCTTGTCCTTGTCCTTGGTCGTCGGATTCGCCGCCACCTTCAGTGCCACCATCTCCAGATCCGGCCTGAGACTCCTGGAAGTCTGGGTCGTATGCATCTGGGATACCGTCACCGTCAGAGTCGGAGTATTCTCCGTCGTTAGGATCGGTCGGGAACGAATCGACGTTGTCGGCCTTACCGTCACCGTCAGTATCGGCATTGTTTGGGTTTGTACCCATTTGGTACTCTTGTGCGTTGGTTAAACCATCGTTGTCAGAGTCCGCATTGCCGTCACCGCCGTTGGTTGGGTTTAGGCCATTGCTGACCTCCCATCCATCTGGTAATCCGTCGCCATCGCTGTCCGCGTTGTTCATGTTTGTACCTTCAGCTTGTTCCTCGGCGTTGGTTAAACCATCGCCGTCCCAGTCTGCACCACCATCATTGGGGTCCAAAGGGTCGGATCCATCACCGCTTACAGCAGATGCTGCTGATAGAGCGAGAAGGAAAGCCAAAAGCATGCTCATTGTCTTTGTCTTCGTTTTTGTGTTCATAATTTTTCACTTCCATTTTTTGTTGTGTTTTACACAGAGAACCCGCTGTTCTCTCTTTCTGAGTAGATCAAATCGTTTGAGAGCTGATTAACTTCAGGAGATATGCAAGGCGTTCGCATTGCTTGTTGCTGTAAGGAGGTAAGAGAAGCAGGGCTAATTGCCCAACGAAGCGGTTTATCTTCGTCGCAGTGTATCACTTGTGCTTCTCTTTGATTGTTCGGTTTGTCCTCCAAATTCATCGCTTTTCACGGGTATTTCTTAGGGAACCCAACGTTCCCTCTGACAGTTCTTTAACGTCGAGACTATATGAAACCAACGTCTAATGGCTCATTCGCGAGATGGGGGCAAGAGAAGTGCTGCTGGATGGGATAACACATACCGTTCAATGCTCTCGGCAAGTTTGGCATTTTCGATGCGGTGGACACGTTCTACTCCGTTTCCTGTCGCTTTTGCAAAAAGATTTGCTTTGTTGTCCTTAGCGAGGCGTGCTAATGCGATTTTCGCTGCTCGAATAACATTTGATCCCTTCAGGCGTATATCACCAGAACCCAGGCCGAGGCGATTGACTAATCGACCTTGGTACTCTCCTTTCTGCCCTCCCATTGCGATCATGCCCAATATTATGAACTGATTTCGAATGGTCGCGTCCCATTGGTTGTAATCCTTTGGAAAACGCTCATCCAACGCTTCGAGTAGGTTCTTTGTAGATCCACTGTACATCTTTATGTCGAATGCATCATCCTCTATGCGTTTTGTAATATGGGCATCTTTAGGGATAATGTCGGTGAACGGCGTCCACATCATATCGATGTTCAACCACTCATTCAAGGAATTAGCGAAGAAAGGATCTGAACCCCTCCAATTCAGGGTACTGCGTTGTATTAATTCTGGCGCAATCTCTGCGAAGGAATCTGGATCTTGTTGGCTGACTGCCTTCAGAGCCTCTAAATAGCGTTCTATGCGTTTCTTAACTTCAGTTTTGCTGGTGGAATTACTTTGCATTGTATCAACCTCGTGAATCAAATATAATAAGAATCGTTCTTGTTTCTTTCGTAGAGATGATTCATCACATTATCTCAGGTGGCATATCTTTCAGTCAACCGTTTGTAAAGATTCAATGTTCCTTCTGAGTATTTTTACAATTACAAGACTTTCATCATTGAACGATGTGCACCTACATTCGGTATCGAATATGGACGATCAATGATGACCCAGCCCGCTGCTTGATAGAAGGGGATAGCCTCATCTCTGGCTTGCAATAATCCAATCTTTGCGTTAAAGGCCGTCTTTGCTTCCACCTCAAGTGCTTCAAGGACCAGAGCTGCGAATCCCTTTCGACGAGATGTTTGAAGCGTTCCCATTTGACGGATTTGTATTGCGGGTCGGTTTCCATGATCCAATAACGGGCTGAAGGCAGGGGTTTTCGGGCCACTTGCGCCTGGAAAATCTGATTGCGAACCGTCGCTATCATGTGGGATGAGATGTGCTCTTCCCAAACATACTACTTTTCCATGTACGTCTTCCACGTATGCATGTATTGCATCTGAATCGTCTGCGAGCACTTCTGCCCCTCGATCAAAACCAAGCGGTTGTCTCAATATCGCATATCTACATTGGTAATACGCTTCGGTTGGCACCCACCCAGGACCTTGCAACTTGACCATGTTGGTTGGAACTCATAATTCATGATAAGTGTGTTTGGTGAGGCGCGTTGAAATACAACTTCTTGCTGGAACGGTTGCTGCACGGATGTCGGAGCGGTTACGTCGGGGATTGCAAATCCTCTTACCTGGGTTCAAATCCCAGTCCGTGCTCCATCTGTAAAAGAGCGCTCTCAACATATAATTACGCGCAGTCTTGATATTCGATGGCTGGTTCGTTGGAGTGTTGAATAGCCCTATTCATCAGGTAAGGAGTCAATTTGCCATCTCTAAATTCTGCGTTTTCTCAGATTGGAAGAGGTTTTGCTGCATTCTTAGCGCCCCCTGCCCCTGATGTAATCCGATTTACTGTCGGGCAACCAGACTTTGACACCCCTACCCAAGTCGTTGATGCAGCCATCGGTTCACTGAGAAGAGGTGAAACAACCTACACAAGATCACAGGGTAGTGAAACGCTTTGCCAAGCTGTTTCCCAACACTTGTCAAAGTTCGAAATAGATGTTGATGGGAACGATATTGTCATTGCACCGGGTTGTAAGCAAGCGTTGCTCTATTCCATGATGGCAGTCATTGAACCCGGAGATGAAGTGCTTCTTTTAGCCCCAGCATGGCCTTCATACGATGGAATGGTCAAGTTACTCGGTGGCATACCCATTCACGTACCAGTACAACGTCCGGACTACCACCCTGATATCGAAGCGTTAAGAAATGCTGTCACATCAAAGACCAAGGCCATTATCATCAATTCTCCAAATAATCCAACAGGGGCAGTATACACTTCTGAAGAAATCAAACAGATTGTAGATTTAGCAGTTGATTCTGATTTATGGATTTTAGACGATATGATTTACTCAACACTTGTCTGGGGAGAACACAGTTACACATCACCGAATTCATTTGAAGGGGGGTCAGATCGAACTCTAACAATTGGTGGATGGTCGAAAGGATGGGCTATGACCGGTTGGCGACTTGGTTGGGTTGCAGGGCCATCTGAAGCAATGGAGGCTGTCAAAACCTGTCAGGCGTCATCTGCAACACACGTTGCTACATTTCTCATGCCTGCTGCAGAAGTAGCATTAACACTTGAAGATGAAATTGCGGCAATGGCGGATTCATTTGCTGAACGACGATTACTATTTCACAAGGGAATTGATTCGCTCCCAGGAGTTGCAGCCCCAATGCCGGAAGGAGCGTTCTACATACTTGCAGACATAAGTGGTACCGGGATGAATGATATTGAATTTGCAACAAGGGCATTGGATGAAGCAAAAGTGCAAGTCATTCCTGGATCTCTCATGCTCGGAGGAGATAATTTAATTCGAATGTCTTATGCTGCGTCATTAGATGATCTTGAGGAAGGAATTCGTCGACTAAAGGCTTGGTTGAATGGATTAAGTTAGTATGCATTGCACCTGATTCATGTTGCATATTCACTCGGAAGTGATTTTGTATAACTTTCCATTCGAGCCAAATACTGCGAAATACAAATCTCCATTTGGATGAAATGCAATAGGAAGTGGCGTCCCTACATCACTCGCAAAAACGCTTGTTGTGGTCTTGACCTCTCCAGTTGAGGCATCGAGATCTATCTGAACAATTTCGTGACCTTGAGGTAAAATAGTGTTCCATGAACCGTATACAGTGGCGTAAATTGTTGTATTTTCTCCTGGTAAAGAAGAGGAGTCAGGTCGTACTGCTACGCCATTCATCGAGGTATGTGGTGTCCAGCGGGCGATTGGAGCAATGCTTCCTTCTGGAATCGGGTTAGAAGGGGAATCGTCTGGCCAGCCATAGAATCCATCAGCTTCAAGCAAGTTGAGTTCTTCATCTGGATGATCACCTTCCCAATCTCTTCCATTATCTGTAAATACGTAGCCAATTGTTGGAACCCAAACGCCATCGAACGAGTTGCGAACACCGCTTGCAAGTATTCCGTGTTCACCTGTGGACCCATTTACCCACAATAACGCCCCATTTCTGGGGTCGTCTTCCACGCATACGTTGCATGTCGAACCGCTATGCCAAATTAGCGTCCCATTTGGTAGAATATTCACTGCATTTGTTTGGTGATTACCTGTTGGGATTCCTGAGATGAGTGTCGTTTCGTCGGTTATGTTTTCAAGTCCGGTATGGTCAAAACGTACCAGTTCACCAGCTTCACTAACGAAAATATGGCCTGCTGTTATGGCTATGTCATGGGGCTTATTCAATCCTGAAAGTAGAGTTGTTCGATTCATTTCTGCATCAAGCAGCAATATTCTGCCTTCATCTCGGTCGCATACAATGAGAGTATCTTCGTCATACCATTCGAGACAGGTTGGACCGCCAAGGTTTGTTGTTACAACTTCTATTGAGAATCCATCAGGAACTGCAGGTTCCATAAATGATGTATAGGGATAAATTTGTCTTGCAATGAGCAAAGTTAGAATCATCAAAATGAACGGGAAAATGTTTCGATACATCGATTCACCTCACGTTATAATTTCGATATTTTCAACTTTTACTCCAGTTGTTTCGAACAAGATAGTAACTTCAACCGAACATGTGCTGGAGCAAATGTTTACGCCATTTTCAATCAAAGTAATTGATTCGGTTGCGTTCCAATGAGAAAATGTGTCATCAGAGGATTGGATTAAACAGGGCGAAGGAACAACCAGATTTGGATCGTTCAACGCTGGGTATTGTGTTTTGTTAAGTGCTGATATGAGCATTGTCGGGAATCTGCTTTCATCATCTTCGTTGTAATATGAAAGAAATTGTAGTTTGAAGATTATATCATCCTGGACCAGCAAATATGTACCTTGATTTGGATTCACTCGGTGAACTGCTAAATCATATGTGTACCACTCGAGCCGTTCATTGGTTTCATTTGACCACGCGGAAATGTTAATCGAAGTTATTTGATCGATATTCTTGTCCTCAATAAAGGCCCACTGGATGCCCTCTGAGAAGAAAATGTCCGTCTTTGAAAATTTCATGGTGTGTTCTGATTCATTTGATTCCTGCTGGTTTGGTAGGTC
>JAKMFY010000219.1 GCA_022425185.1 Candidatus Poseidoniaceae archaeon
ACATCCAACAGAATATCTCTCAACATTTTCAGACGGTCTGTTCCTTTTGATGGCGCATCAACTGTTTCTACAGATTCTTGACCAAGTTGCTGTTGCCCCGACTTTCCTTCAGCTTCATCACAGGCCATGAGAAAGATGCGTTGTAATCGGTCAAATTCGACTTTTCGTTCTTCAAATTCGGCAGGCTCATTCAATATTTCTCTAAAGAAATCACCCATTCGAGATCGAAGTTTTTTCATGACTTCAAGTGCCCATGAAGCCATTTGTGCATTTAATTCAGCAACATCTCCACCCATACGGGCTGAATTTTCAGCTACTGTCCCAGCATATTCTTCCAGTTCAAACGTAGCGTTTCGCACAACAGTAGGCGTGAATCTTCGCTGCATTCCCATACGGATTCTGTCAGGAAGGTTGTGGGCTTCATCAACAATAACGATGATGTTTGAGAGATCTAATTCCATTGCCTTAAGGGACGCTTCTCGTACAGCGTCAACGAAGAGGTGGTTGTAATCACCGACGAAGACATCCGTTGAGGATACTGCTTCTCTTGCTGCTTTCCATGGGCATGTGAGCGTAGGTACTCCATGCTCAGTATGCGTCTTAGCCATCTGAACGAGTTCTTCAACATGGAGTGGGTCAGATAGAATTCTATGCCTCAATCCTGGTGCTGGCGTTGTAAATGGTTTACATGACCTTTCAGATCGTGCCTGGCTGCAAAGAAGAGAAAACAGAGCGTGTCCTTCATTCGCAAATGGTTGTACACACATACTCGATTGGCCAACCATGTCGACAAGGCGTACCTTATCTTCTCGTGGCCGTCTTGCATTTATTCTACGTACAGTATCAACGACAATTTTGTGCTGACTTTGTCGGGATGTGAGGAAGAATATTGTTCGAGGTCCATCGCTGGTCCTTGCTGCCTCTATGGCTGCTGCCAAGGCTGCAGCAGTTTTCCCGATACCTGTAGGTGCTGCTGCGAGATGATGTCCTCTTCTCTTGAGGGCACTAAGGCAGTCCCCAATCATTTCAAGTTGGCCAGGTCTTGCTTTTTCATGAGCGAGGTAAGGGATTCCACCTCCTTGAATTGGGTTTTCCGCCTCACTCATAATGTTAGAACAATGACGACCCCTCTAAAGGATTCGGTCGAAAGCCTGCGCTAATTGGAATCAGTTGTGTCGCAGAGTGGGGTCTACGACACGTGTGGGGATCCTGCCGTCAAGAGACTGGCGTGGAATCGTTGTCCTCCCGGCCGTCATCCGGGAGGTTGTGGGGGTCGTGGTGTTGGGGTCCACGGAGGCCGAGTTGTGCAAGACGGGCACGTACACGTAAGTTAGCTAAGCCATGCAAGTTCAGCCGACCTTGCACGTCCTTGAAGGAGGCATTCGGAAGCGTGTTATCTTCTTCGTGCCAAATCATCCCATCCCCTCTCTGCTCTCACCGCTTTTTTTACTGGTGGTATTCCTTACGTTTAATGGTCGCATCACGTGATTGATCAACGGCCTGTTGGAGTTTGGTTTGTTCTGTCTCGGCTTCCATTAACTTCTGCTTGACATACAGGTGCATGCCTTCTGATGCAGCCTGTTCGTGGGAAGTGCCGTAGAGTTCGTACAATGCAGCTAGATTTTGCTCCATCATGCGACCGATTGGGATTCGAACACTCTTCATGCCTGGCAATTGAGCTTGCCCATGAAGAAATTGTTGGATGGCAAGACGAATGACGTCGGAACGGGTGTTCAACCCTGCATCTCCAACGAGCATGTCCAATCCTTGCATTGTATCTGCATCAAGTCGAATTGATGTCAATGTGCTTGGGTTGCTCATTTCTTGCCCTCCTAACTCTACGGAGTACAATGTAGCATATAAAGTAATACGTTTGTGATACATTATGTATTACGCTGTATTTCAGTAGATAAATTCTAAACCCTGCTGCCCTGTCCTGCGTTTATGCTGGAAGACACCCCTGGGAACCGCCTCTACCTTCGTTTGGTCGAAACCGCTCTTGAAGATTCAATTGTTACTGATGATGAAGCTGCAATTCTCCGCATCCTGTCTCACGTACTTGGAGTCCAACCCAGCGATACAGCCTTTTGCATTTCAATAGCAAAAGGTGACGAACAATCACCATTCGATAAGAATGAATCTTTTCTAGAAATGCCCATGGGGAGTGTTTCGACATACCAATCTGCTCTTATTGCAGCATTAGATGATGAAATTATTACCGAAGATGAGTGGGCTTTACTCGATCATTTGAGACAACTTTTGGGAATACAACCCGATCAACATGGTATGATCGAGGAAGCAATTCATGAAATGTCTGACGTTGATGAACAAGGTAGAAAAAGACTTGAACGACTTGAGCGATTTATCACCGTGTGTCCGTTTGCTTGAACCTTAAAAAAACGGTTCTTCGCTGCTCGACGAATAACAACCATTAGAAACAGTTTGAGGGTCGAGGAGGCTAAGGTGGAATCATTCCATGCAAATTGTAAAAGAAATATACGATGCAGTTGTCGCCCGAGATCCTGAACAACCAGAATTCCATCAAGCAGTATGGGAAGTATTGGAAAGCCTAGGGCCTGCCCTAGAGCGTCATCCAGAATACGTGGATATCGTAAAGAGAATTGTTGAGCCAGAGCGTCTCATTCATTTCAGAGTTCCTTGGGTTGATGACGCAGGTAACGAACACGTAAACCGTGGTTTTAGAATCCAATTCAATGGTGCTATTGGACCATTTAAGGGTGGACTTCGATTTCATCCATCAGTTAATTCATCGATTCTGAAGTTCCTTGCATTTGAGCAGATCTTCAAGAACAGCCTAACTGGACTTCCAATGGGTGGCGGAAAAGGTGGTTCTGACTTCAATCCAAAAGGACGCACAGATTCTGAAGTCATGAGATTTTGCCAATCCTTCATGATGGAACTATGGAGACATATCGGTCAAGATTGCGACGTTCCTGCAGGCGATATCGGTGTTGGTGGTCGAGAAATTGGCTACATGTTTGGTATGTACCGTAAACTCCGAAATGAATTCCAAGCAGGAGTTCTCACCGGTAAGGGACGTACATACGGTGGTTCACTGATTCGACCTGAAGCCACTGGATACGGTCTTGTTTACTTTGCACGTGAGATGCTCGCAGCAGCAGGTAAGTCCTTCGAAGGAGCATTGGTTGCTATCTCCGGTTCTGGAAACGTTGCTCAATTTGCTTGTGAAAAAGTGCTTGATCTCGGTGGAAAGCCAGTAACTATGTCCGATTCGAGTGGCTATATTCATGACCCATCAGGTATCGATCGTGAGAAGTTGGCTTGGATTATGGATCTAAAGAACAACCGCAGAGGACGTATCTCAGAATATGCGTCTCACTTTGATGGTGTGACATTCACTGCATCTGCTCCCGAACCTACACCCAACGGCCTTTGGGGCGTTAATGTCGATGTTGCACTTCCATGTGCAACACAAAATGAGTTGAGTGGTCCGGAAGCTGAGATGTTGGTTGCAAACAATGTCATTGCTGTTGCAGAAGGTGCAAACATGCCATGTACTCCAGAGGCTGTTGAAGTCTTCCAGAAGAATGGTATCCTCTTCGCTCCAGGAAAGGCATCAAACGCAGGTGGTGTTGCGACCTCTGGTCTTGAAATGAGCCAAAACAGTCTACGTCTTTCATGGACTCGTGAAGAAGTAGATGCTCGTCTTGATGCCATTATGGTTGGAATCCACAAGAACGCCTACGATACTGCAAAGGAATATGGCCGTGATGGCGATTATGTCTTTGGAGCAAACGTAGCAGGCTTCCTCAAGATTGCAGAAGCTATGCTCGCACAAGGCGTTGTTTGATTTCTCTGTTCTTTACAATGCAGCGATGGTAATGGCCATTCCCAGTATGTAGATTAAGCCTACAGCTAAGAGAATTGATCCAAGCACGATGTTGGTAATTGCCCAACCATTGCCTTGTCCGTGAGTCTTATTATGATCGAGCATTTTCGAATAAAAAATAATTTCACAGACGAATGCAGCATTAAACGCTAAACAACATGTTCCTCCTCCTAAAGCCAGAGCTAACTCACTTTCTGTGCTTATTCCTACACCAAGGCTAAGGAAGTAGGTAAGTAAACCTGAACCTATGAGAATATAACTCACTGTACGGGTTTGATGTTTGAATTTAGGCACTTGAATGTAAACAATGCCTTGCTGTTGAATTGGTTGCACCATAGATTCTGGGGGTACTTGTTGTTGAATTTGCACTGGATTCGGTGATGGATTGATTTGCATCGAGGGTGGTTGTTCGTCGACTTGTCCCCAAAATTGAGACTCTTTTTCATCGGGCTGCATATTTTTGCGTGGAATTCTACTTATGTAACAGATTCCCCTACTGCAAATGTATTGACTTGCAACTCTTGTGTTGTATGCCCACCAAATGGAAGGTAGATTGTATAGTATGCTTTTATTCCTTGATCATGAATGTACTGTGGCCCACATTCATCACCATTAGCGTCATCATCAGTACCTCCATCTACTCCGATGAAGTAACGTTTTCCAGATTCAAGTGATTCAGGTTCTGCAATTTCATCTCCCACTTCCCATATTGCTACACCAGGATCTGGTCCTGAAGCCCATGTCCCTAAATCTCCAGTTTTTCGGTGCATTGTTCCAGTATCATCAACACACCATAAAACGAAACCCACATCTTCGACTTGCACTTCTTTCCCAAGGCTTTGATATTCGATCATGAAAAGGTAGTCATCATACGCATCATGTATCCAGGCGCCAACAAAAACAACCTGTGTATGCGCTTCTTTGGAGGTTGTTGCCACAACAGCCTCAGTTTTTTCTGATATAATTTCGAGTTGTAAAATCATCACCGAAGCAGACGAAACTATCGCAATTAGAGTACCTACAAAAAGAATCATTGCGCCTAATCCAACTTGGGCAAGAATATCTTCCTTTTCTTTCATAGTATCAACTCATTAAATCAAAGCCAGAAGATGCTCCATTTGGCACAAAGAAATCAATTTCTGTAGTTCTTCCCTGTTCAACTGCTATGACCAAAGAACCAGCATAATCGTGTTTTAAGTCATAATCACCATTTGCGTTAGGACTTGTTAATTCCAACACAATGTGATAATACACACCTGGTTCAAATTCAGTAATCGCACCTTGAGTAAATCCATTTCCTGTCAAGGGAGTGGCAAAATCGAAATCTCCTGAGGAGTAATCCAGTTTATTGTTAGTAGGGTGCCCTACTCTATTTTCATCATCGCCTAAGACCACCCACTTGACGGATGTATCTGAGATCGGTTCTGATGCATATGGAAACTTGAATGTAAGGTACAGTTGATCATTTGTATTGTCAACTAGGTCGAGGTTTTGTATCTCAAAAGATAAGATATATGG